>JBDTTZ010000463.1:0-2243 GCA_040008015.1 Gemmatimonadota bacterium | reverse complement strand
CGCGCCGCCGCGCTGGACCAGCTGCGGCTGGCGCAGGACCGGTACCGGCTGGGCAGCGGGACCTCGCTCGAGCTCTCGACCGCGCAGAACGACGTGGTGCGGGCCGAAGGCGATTACATCAACGCCGTGTACGACTATCACAAAGCCGTTGCCGCACTGGAAGCGGCGGTTGGCCGTCCTCTTCGCTAACAAGGGATAGACCATGTCGCGCCGTATGAAGCTGGGCCTTGCCACGACCATCATTGTTGTCCTGGTAGGGAGCCTGTTTTTCCTGAGCGCCTCCAAGAAGGCGAACCGGGCCACCGAGGTCCGCATCGAGAAGGTGGGCCGCCGTGACCTGGTGGCCACCGTGACCGCGAGCGGCCGGATCGATGCCAAGACGTCGGTCGACATCAGCGCCGACATCACCGGCCGGATCACCCAGATCGCGGTGCACGAGGGCGACCTGGTGAAGAAGGGGCAGTTCCTGCTCCAGATCGACCCGACCATCTACCAGGCGGCGGTGGCCCGGGCCGAGGCGCTGCTGGCCTCGAGCCAGTCCGGCCTGGTGCAGAGCAAGGCGACCCTGGACCAGGCGCAGCGGGCGCTGACCCGGTCGCAGGAGCTGGCGAAGTCGAACTCGACCCTGATCTCGCCCGAGGCGGTGGAGACGGCGCAGACGTCCTACGATGTCGCCATGGCCAATTACAACTCGGCCAACGCCCAGGTGGCGCAGGCGCGCGCCGGGCTCCAGGAAACGCGGGACAACCTCAGCAAGACCCATCTCACCGCCCCGATGGCGGGCCGGGTGGTGCGGCTGGCCGTGGAAGAGGGCGAAGTCGCGGTGCCGGGCACGTTTTCCCGGGAGACCGGCCTGCTGATGACCATCGCCGACCTTTCCGTCATTCTCGCCAAGGTCAAGGTGGACGAGACCGACGTGATCCGGCTGCAGCTGGGTGACTCGGTGGAGATCAGCATCGACGCCTTTCCCGATTCCACCTTCGCCGGGCGGGTGACCAAGATCAGCAACAGCGCGACGCTGACGTCGACCTCGACGGCGAGCGGGTCAACCGACCGGGCGGTGGATTTCGACGTCGAAGTCACGCTCGATAATCCGCCGACCGACATTCGGCCGGACCTCAGCAGCACGGCGAAGATCGTGACCGACACCCGGAGGGGCGCGTTGAGCGTCCCGATCATCGCCCTCACGGTGCGGGAGAACCACCCGGTGCCGAATGAGAGTGCCACCGCGCCGCAGGATAGCAGCGCCAAGGGCAAGAAGAACGAAACCGAGGGCGTGTTCGTGGTGCGCAACGGCATGGCTTTCTTCCAGCCGGTCAAGGTGGGCATCGCGGGCGAGGAGCATTTTGAAGTGCTCTCCGGTCTCAACGGCGGCGAAGAGATCGTGGCGGGAACCTACCAGGCGATCCGCGACCTCAAGGACAGCACCAAGGTCCGCAATACGGCCGGTGGGCCGGACAGCGCCAGGCGGGGGAACTGACCGTGCATGACATCGTCATCCGGGTGACGAACCTGGGCCGGGAGTACGTCATGGAGGGCGAGCGGATCAACGCCCTCCGCGGGGTATCGCTGGAGATGCGCCGCAACGAGTATGTCGCCATCATGGGCCCGTCGGGATCGGGGAAATCGACCCTGATGAACCTGCTGGGCTGTCTCGATACCCCGTCGTCCGGGGAGTACTGGCTCAACGGGCAGGAGGTCTCCCGGCTGACGGACAATGCCCTGGCCCGGGTGCGGAACAAGGAAATCGGCTTCGTATTCCAGACCTTCAACCTGCTGGCCCGGGCGAGTGCACTGCACAACGTCGAGCTGCCGCTGGTGTATGCCGGCGCCAGCGCTTCGGAGCGGCGGCGCCGGGCGACTTCGGCCCTGACCCGGGTCGGCCTGGGCGACCGGATGATGCATCGCCCCAACGAGCTGTCCGGGGGCCAGCGGCAGCGGGTGGCGATCGCCCGGGCCCTGGTCAACGACCCGTCCATCCTGCTGGCGGACGAGCCCACCGGAAACCTGGACAGCACAACTTCCGAAGAGATCATGCGGGTGTTCGGCCAACTTCACGCCCAGGGCCAGACCGTGGTCCTGGTCACCCATGAAGCGTCCATAGCAGCGTACGCCCACCGGGTCGTCGTCATCAAGGACGGCCGGATCGAAAGCGACCTGCCCAACCCCAGCGTAGCGGCGGCCTGACCATGCGCCTCCTCGAGGCAGTCCGCATGGCGCTCAACGCCATCCGGGTCCAGAAG
>JBDTTZ010000462.1:0-3370 GCA_040008015.1 Gemmatimonadota bacterium | reverse complement strand
CGGCCCAGCTGACCCACACCAGCGCGACGCTCGATACGCTGCTGAGCAATATCAACAGCGGCCAGGGGACGCTGGGCAAGTTCGCCGCCGACTCCGGCCTGTACACCGACATGCGGGGGACGCTGCAGTCGCTGAAGACCCTGATCGACGATATCCAGCGCAATCCCGGTCGGATCACGGTGCAATTAAAGGTGTTCTAACCACAGATTAACGCAGATTGAGCCACAGATTACGCAGATTGAGCCACAGATGACGCAGATTGAGCCACAGATGACGCAGATTTACGTCAGATTAATCTGTATGATCTGTATGATCTGTGTAATCTGCGGATAGCGTTATCTTTTCCCCCCATGCACCTCACCTTCCTCGGCCTGTACACCGACATGCGGGGGACGCTGCAGTCGTTGAAGACGTTGATCGACGATATCCAGCGCAATCCGGGCTGGATCACGGTGTAATTAAAGGTGTTCTAACCACAGATTAACGCAGATTGAGCCACAGATTACGCAGATTTACGTCAGATTAATCTGTATGATCTGTATGATCTGTGTAATCTGCTGATAGCGTTATCTTTTCCCCCCATGCACCTCACCTTCCTCGGCACCTCCGCGGCGTGCCCCACGGTTGAACGCAACACCGCCGGCCTCGCGCTCCAGCGCGAGGGGGAAACCATCATTTTTGACTGCGGCGAGGGTACCCAGCGCCAGATGATGCGCTGGTCGGTCGGTTTTTCCTTCCGCGAGATCTTCTTTACCCACTTTCACTCCGACCATTTCCTGGGCCTGATCGGGCTGGTCCGCACCATGGGCCTGCTGGACCGGTCCGAGCCGCTCACCCTCTATGGTCCCAAGGGCGCCCAGCGGGTGCTGGGGGCGGCGCTCACCGTGGGGATCGAGCGCACCAGGTTCCCGGTCGAGATCATCGAGGTAAAACCGGGCGACGTGCTGCGCCGCGAGGAATACGAGATCCGGACCTTCGAGACCGATCACCGGATCGACACCGTCGGCTTCGCGCTGGCGGAGCACCAGCGGCTGGGGCGTTTCAATCCGGACAAGGCGCGGGACCTCGGGATTCCGGAAGGGCCGCTCTGGGGCCGGCTCCATCGCGGCGACACCATCGAGCTTCCCGACGGCCGCACAGTGAGTCCGGCTGACCTGGTGGGTGGCCCGCGGCCGGGGCGCACCCTGGTTTATACCGGCGATACCCGGCCGTCACCCGCGGTCGTGGCGGCGTCGCGCGGCGCTGATCTCCTGGTGCACGAGGCGACCTTTTCCGATTCCGAGATCGAGCGGGCGAAGGAAACCGGCCATTCCACCGCCAGGGAGGCGGCCGAGGTGGCCCGTGAAGCCGGCGTCCGGCGGCTGGTGCTCACCCACATCAGTCCGCGGTACAGCGTGGACGTGTCCGACCTGCTGAACGAGGCCCAGGCCATCTTTCCGGAAACCACGATCGCCCGGGATGGCTGGACCGTGGAGGTCCCCTATGTCACAATGTGATCTGAATCAACGCCCTCCGGCGCCCATCCTGTAGATATCAGGACCCCTTCGAACGGTAGATGGATATGCGGCGAATTGCGGCGGTCCTGCTCGTGGCCTTGGCTTTCGGATGTGGGGAGAGTGCCGGCGGGCCTTTCATTATTGGTGGCGGCGGCACCGGAGCCACCCGGATCCGGTTTTTCCATGCCGTCGCCGATGGTCCCAATCTCCAGCTGCTCAAGGACGGGCAGACTGACCTGGGCGAGATCGGGTTCGGCAGCATTACGCCCTACGTCCAGATCGACCAGCCGGGTGTCCAGCTGACCCTGCAGTCCGCCCTGTCCGTCACGCCGATTGCGGATACCAACGTAACCCTGCCCGACACCTCGCTGATCACGGTCATCGCCGAGGGGCCCGATTCCGCAATTCAGCTGCGGTTCATCGTCGATGGGCGCGCGTCGATCGATACCTCGCTGATCAAGATCCGGGTGCTGCATGAAGCGTTCAGCGGCGGGCCGCTCGACGTGTATATCACGGCACCGCTGGCCGATCTCACCACCGCGACGCCAACGGTGGCGGGGCTCGATTTCGGCGAGGCGACGGCGTACTCGGTCCTGCTGAGCGGGACCTACCAGGTGCGACTCACGACCGCCGGAACCAAGACCGTCGTGATCGACAGCGGGTCTCTCCCGCTCGACACCGCGGACGTCCGGACCATCATGGTCGTTGAGGCTACTGGTGGAGGACTGCCGTTGGGGTCGATCCTGGTGCGGGACGCCGGGACGTAAGCAGAGTGGGAAGTGGATGAGGCAGCCTTGAATATGAGGCTGCCTTTTCGTGTGCATCCTGTGGGGTTCCCCCGCGAGGCTACCTTTGTCAACTCAGAGACTCAGAGACTCAGAGACTCAGAGACTCAGAGCCAGCAAGAAAACGAACTTCAACCGCGTCACCCTAATTCATAGTGTCCGGCGTGTAATCCACCAACCCCGCAAGACTATTCCAGTTCTCTGAGTCTCTGAGTTGAAAACGGTGGTTTCCCGAAGGGAGTCTGCGGGACCATTGAGGCCACCGGTGGAGGACTGCCGCTGGGGTCGATCATGGTGCGTCCCGTGGGGTTCCCCTGCGAGGCCACCTTTGTCAACTCAGAGACTCAGAGACTCAGAGCCAGCGATATAATGATTGGTCTCGGGTGAATTTGGTTATCTGGGCCGCGTGGGAATGGACTATCGTATAGCGTCGATACTCCTGGGGATAGGTATGGACGAGGCTTGGCTGAACGAGCTCAGGCAAGATCATCGGGTGTGCAATTGAGGTGCATCGGGAGCTCGGGCCCGGTCTCCTGGAGATGATGTATGAGGAATGTCTCGCGGACGAGCTTGGGCGGCATGGCCTTCCTTTCGAAAGGCAGGTGAAGACTCCAGTCATCTACAAAGGGCGACAACTGGGAACCCGGTACCGATTGGATCTGATAGTTCAACGTGTAGTAGTGGTTGAGATAAAGGCGGTGGAGACTCTTCTGCCCGTACACAAGGCTCAAGTCCTTACCCAATTGAGGATTACGGATCTTCCCCTCGGTCTGCTAATCAACTTCAACGGCGTCACCCTGATTGATGGTGTCCGGCGTGTAATCCACCAACCCCGCAAGACTATTCCAGTTCTCTGAGTCTCTGAGTTGAAAACGGTGGTTTCCCGAAGGGAGTCTGCGGGACCATTGAGGCCACCGGTGGAGGACTGCCGCTGGGGTCGATCATGGTGCGTCCCGTGGGGTTCCCCTGCGAGACCACCTTTGTCAACTCAGAGACTCAGAGGCTCAGAGACAGCAACGAAACGAACTTCAACCGCGTCACCCTGATTGATGGTGTCCGGCGTGTAATCCACCAACCCCGCAAGACTAT
>JBDTTZ010000461.1:0-3190 GCA_040008015.1 Gemmatimonadota bacterium | reverse complement strand
AGCATGACCGACTCCGCCACACCCTGGAGGTTCACCGCCCAGTCGAACGCGGAGTCGCCACCACCCACCAGCAGCACCTTCTTGCCGCGGAAACGCTGGGGATCGATCACCTTGTGATAGAGACCCTTCTCCTCGAACCGCTCGACGTTCGCCAGCGGTAGCCGGCGCGGCTCAAAAGCGCCGATCCCCGCGGCGATGATGATGGTGCGCGAGGGGTAGCTGCCACCACTGGTATCCACCACGAAGTAGCCGCCGTCCTCCTCGACCCGGTGAAGACCGGTCACCACTTCTCCCATGTGGGTCGTGGCGCCGAATTGCAGGCCCTGCTGGACCATGCTGGTCACCAGGTCCTTGGCCAGTATCTTGGGAAATCCCGCCACGTCGAAAATGTACTTCTCGGGATACAGCGCCATCAGCTGCCCGCCCAGGGCGGGCAGCGCATCCACCAGGCGGCAGGAGGCGCCCCGCATCCCGCCGTAGAAAGCACCGAACAGGCCGGTGGGGCCGGCGCCGATGATGGTGATATCCTTAAGGGCGTCAGTATGCATGGCTTGAATATATTACCCTTCATCTCCTTTCCGGCTCGGACCCATGACCCGTCACACTCGTTCGTTCGTCGCAATGCTGGCGCTGGGCGCGGCTGCCTGCGGAATCTCCCTCGGCACCCTCTTCGAGGAACATCCCGCCCACCCGCTGGATCGTTTCGCCAGCACCAGCGATGCCTGGGTGGACTCGGCCGGAGGACTCCGGGGAAGCTTCGTGGGTGAAGGCACTTCCCACGCGGTGCACCTCATCTCGACCGACACCGGGCTCATCGCGGACCTGGTGCGCCGCTACCGCCCTGACATCATCCACGGGGATTTCTGGACCTCACTCAGCCGGGCCGGAACCGTGCTGCTCGATCCGGTCGCCCTGCAGTCGCAGAACAATGCCTACCGGCCGCTGGTCGGTTCACCCGAGGGCCACGTTGAAGTCCAGCTCACCGGGGTTCTCGCCCGGGGCAGTCGCTGCGGCTGGCGGGGGGCCCAGGCCGAGCTGATCGTAGTTTCCCCGCCCCACGACACCGATGTGCCGGGCCTTCGCGGGCCGGTGGTTGGGTCATTCCGGTTAAAGCAAGAAGTGGGCGATCGCCAGCTCCGCCGCGCACCGCCGGTGCCTTCGAGCTTCCTCATTACCACGCTGCTGGACCGCACCCGCCACGCCATGGATTCAACGCTGAACGCGCGGCTCTACCAGCGCGACCGGCCCCTCACTCGCGTGGGAACGGACGACATCCCGGTCAACTCCCTGCTGGACGTCGATGCGGCCGACGTGGTGCCCCTTCGCACCACCGGCGGCCAGACCCGCTATGCCGTTTCCCTTCGGGAGCGGCGGGTGACCGCCTCGCACGATACCACGCTTGCCGCCATCGTGATGATCTGGGACAGTGCCGGCACCTGGCAGCAAACCGTGCTCGACCCCACCCTGCTCCGCATGCAGCGGGGCCGGATGACACCCTTTGGCGACTCGTGGACCGCAGTGTACTGGCGCCGGCTCCAGGCAGTGAGCGGCTTCGAGTATCCGCGCGACTATCTCTGGATGGAACAGGTAGATCCGAGAGACGGCAGCGTGCTCTGGGGAATCCTGGACCCCAGCGGTAACGTCGTGGTAGCGGCCGCCGAGATGCAGGGACCGTGCATACAGTGACAAGTGACAAGTGACAAGTGACAAGTGACAAGTGACAAGTGACAAGTGACAGGTGACAAGTGACAGGTGACAGGTGACAAGTGACAGGTGACAAGTGACAAGTGAATCCCGACTACCACGACTTGCTACTTGCTACTTGCTACTTGCTACTTGTCACTTGTCACTTGTCACTATGAACTGAGGCTCAAAATACCGTGAAGATCTATACCAAAACCGGAGACGGCGGCGAAACCGGCCTCTTTGGCGGCGGCCGGGTACCGAAAGACCACCTGCGCGTCGCGGCGTACGGCGACGTAGACGAGCTGAACTCCTTTCTCGGCCTGGTCCGCGCCACTCCACCTGCCCACGACTTCGACCCGCTGCTGGAATCCATCCAGCGCGACCTCTTCTCGATCGGTGGCCACCTGGCGACACCGGATCCCGACAAGGTGAAGAAGGCGCTGGAGAAGGCCGAGTTGTCCGAGGCCCGGATCACCGCCTTCGAACGAACAATCGATGCGGCAGACCGGGAACTTCCGCCGCTCAAGGCCTTCGTGCTCCCCGCGGGCACCCCCAAGGCGGCCGCGCTGCACGTGGCGCGTACCGTCTGCCGTCGGGCCGAACGGAGCGTCGTTCATCTCACCCACGAGTGTCCGGTCCCCGACCTTTTTCTGGTTTATCTCAACCGGCTCTCGGATCTGCTCTTTACTCTGGCGCGGCTGGCCAACCACCAGGCCGGCAGCGGAGACGTGACCTGGTAACAAGTGACAAGTGACAAGTGACAAGTGCCGGGTGACAGGTGAAAGGGAAGAAATGTCAGCCGGCCACTTGTTACTTGTCACTTGTCACTTGTCACTTGTCACTTGTCACTTGTCACTTTTGACTATGTCAGCACTGACGATAAATCACGCCTTGGGCAGTTACCCGGTCCACGTCGAGTCCGGGATACTGGTGCTGCTCCGCGAGCTGCTTGGCGCCGGAGTGCCGAACCGCCGCCTGGTCATGATCGCCGACGAGACCGTGGCCCGGCTGTACGACGAGTGGACCAGCGGAACTCCCGAAGCGCGGCAGCTCGGTGCCCGGGCCAGTGACGCCGGTGTTCGACCCACCTTCACGACCCGCCTGACCTTTCCCCCGGGCGAGCATTCCAAGACCCGGGAAACCTGGCAACGACTCACTGACGAGATGCTGGCTGCGCGCATTGGTCGCGACGCCGCGATCATCGCGATCGGCGGCGGCGTCACCGGGGACATCGCCGGTTTCGTCGCGGCGACGTACCTGCGCGGGATTCCCTATGTCCATGTCCCTACCACCCTGGTGGCGATGGTGGACTCCGCCGTGGGAGGCAAGGTCGGAGTGGACACCGCGCTCGGGAAAAACCTGGTGGGCGCTTTCTATCCGCCGGCGCTGGTGGTCGCGGACCCGCTTACCCTGATGAGCCTGCCGGAAAGCGAGTACCGGATGGGACTCGCCGAGGCGGTCAAGCATGGTCTCATCGCCGACCGGGAATACTTCGAATGGCTGG
>JBDTTZ010000460.1:0-2199 GCA_040008015.1 Gemmatimonadota bacterium | reverse complement strand
CCGATCGACACTCTTGCGATTCAAGAACGCCACACCGGGTCGATCCGTTTGTTTCGGTGCGGTATCCGTGGTAACATGGTCCATCACGCTTGAACCGTAGTCAACACATCACTCGGCCTCACCATGACCAAACTGGACCTTCCTCGCCGGGACTTCCTGGTGCTCGGCACAGCGGGGGTTGCGACCCTGGCCGGGTTCCGGAACTGGCGCATGGTGGCGAGGCAGTTGCCGGCGGTTCTTCCCGCTTTCGAGCTGGAAGAGATCACCATCTCCGCCCTGCAACGCGGGATGGCCGAGGGAACCTGGACGGCGCGGCGGATCACTGCGCTCTATCTCGAACGCATCAGTCAGCTGGATGTGGGATCGGGGAAGGTCAATTCGGTCATCGCGCTGAACCCGGATGCCCTGGCGATCGCCGACCAGATGGATGCCGAGCGGAAAGCTGGGAAACTCCGCGGAGCGATGCACGGTGTCCCGGTCCTCATCAAGGACAACATCGATACTGCCGACCGGATGGCGACCTCGGCGGGTTCGCTGGCTTTGGCCGATTCGCACGCCCTCGTGGATGCGACGGTTGCGAAGCGATTGCGGGAGACGGGTGCCGTCATCCTCGGCAAGACCAACTTGAGCGAGTGGGCGAATTTCCGCTCGACCCACTCGAGCAGTGGCTGGAGCGGTCGCGGTGGCCAGACCAGGAATCCCTACGCGCTGGATCGAAACCCGTGCGGCTCCAGCTCGGGCACCGGTGCTGCGGTATCGGCCAACTTCTGTGTGGTCGGGGTGGGGACCGAGACCGACGGGTCTATCGTCTGTCCCTCGTCGAACTGCGGACTGGTGGGGATCAAGCCGACGGTCGGGCTGGTGAGCCGGGCGGGGATCATTCCGATTTCGGCGACTCAGGATACCGCGGGGCCGATGGCGCGCAGCGTTACCGATGCCGCCATCCTGCTCACGGCGCTCCAGGGGCTGGATCCGCGAGATCGCGCGACGCAGGTCCTGAACGGACGCCACACCGAGGATTACACCACCGCCCTGAACCCCGCCGCCATTCGCGGCGCCCGGATCGGCGTGGCGAGGAATTTCTTTGGTTTCAGTCCCGCCGTCGATCGGGTTATGGGCGAGGCGCTCGACCTGCTCAAGCATGAAGGCGCCGTCCTGGTCGATCCGGCAAACTTTCCCACGGCGGGACAGTTCGACGATTCCGAGTTCGAGGTGTTGCTCTATGAGTTCAAGGATGGAATCAACGCCTATCTCGCCGGACTCGGGCCCAGCGCATCGATGCGCACCCTGGCCGACCTGATCGCGTTCAACGAGAAGGAAAAGGCGCGGGAGATGCCATTCTTCGACCAGGAGATTTTCCTCATGGCGCAGGAGAAAGGGCCGCTCACCACGCGCGCCTACCGTCAGGCATTGGCGAAGGACGACCGGCTTTCCCGCCGCCAGGGCATCGATGCCCTGGTCACCAGGCACAAGCTCGACGCCATACTGGCGCCGACCGGCGGCCCGGCGTGGACCACCGATCACGTCAACGGGGATCACTTCTCCGGCGGGTCCTCCACTCCCGCGGCCGTGGCTGGGTATCCCGCCATCACGCTCCCGGCGGGTCATGTCATGGGTCTACCGGTCGGCATCTCTTTCTTTGGCCCGGCATGGTCCGAAGCCAGGCTGATCGGGATCGCCTACGGTTACGAGCAGGCGTCGAAGCAGCGGCAACCGCCCAAATTCCTGGAACACGCAGTGGAGAATTGAGATGGCCCTCGCTTCGAGCATAGAACGGCTGGCCGCCCGGCTGGGGGTCGAGAGTGGCACCCGGAAAATCGGGCGGACCACCCTGTTCCGGCTGACGCTGTACTATCTCGTCGTCATCATCATCATCGCGGCGTTCATCCTGGTGACCGGCGACATGCGGCCGGGAGTGGCGGCGGGCGGGGATGCTTCCCGGGTTCTCACCGACGGCCTCACCGGTACCGAACAGCTCCACCAGCTGACCCGGAGCTTCTGGGATCCGCTCTTCCGTTCCCTGCCGCCGCTTGCCTATGGTGCGGCCTCCGTGATCGGCTCGTTCCTGCTGTCGCTTCCGGTCGCCTTCACCTACGTCCGCACCAGGAATCGCCTCAAGTACGATCAGTCGCTGGTGCAGACCGTCATCATGCTGCCGGTGGTGGTGACCGCGATTCTGATCGTGGTGCAGAACAGCCT
>JBDTTZ010000459.1:0-2251 GCA_040008015.1 Gemmatimonadota bacterium | reverse complement strand
CGTCGGATCCTTTCGACTTCTCACTGGCGCACTACCACGAGCAGCTGGTTGCCGGGCGCCACCGGACCACCCCGGAGGATGGCCTGGTGGTGTGGATGCCTGACTACAAGGACTAAGTGCTGAGGACTAAGGGCTACGGTTGGTCAGTCCTCAGCCCTCAGTCCTCAGTCCTCAGTGCTTAGTCCTCAGCACTTGGTCCTCAGCACTCGGTCCTCTTTGTGGTCTCGGCTACTCTCTCATAGCTGTTGTTCTGAGATCGCGGTACTTCTCGACCAGGCTCACAAACTCCGCCCGGTATCCCTGCTCGTCATCGCCGCGCCACTCCCGCGCAAGCCGGAGCACCAGGTTCGCATCTGCGCTGCCCCGGTACTCTGACCCGCGGAGCACCATGCCGAACCCGGCGACCGCGCTGGCCCAGCCGAGGTTGGCGCCTCCCTGCTCATGTCTCGCGTTCAGGACCTGGCTCAGCAGGCGGCTGCTGTCCTCGTTGGGACGCTTGTAGCGAAGCTTTACCGTCAGGAGCTCGGCGCTCTGTGCGCCGCTTTGCGGAGCCGGGAGCGCCTGGTACTTGAGAGAGTCGATGCCTCCCACGGTCACGTCCAGCTCCTGGCCCGCCGGCACGATCTCGTACAGGGCGGTGACCGAATGGCCGGCGCCCAGTTCGCCCGCGTCCTTGGTGTCGTCGTTGAAGTCCTCGCTCTGCAGCACCCGGTTCTCGTACCCGATCAGCCGATACGCCGCGACCTGCGCCGGGTTGAACTCGACCTGGAGCTTCACGTCCTTCGCGATGGTGACCAGGGTGCCGCCCAGCTCGTGCACGAACACCTTGCGGGCTTCGTTGATGTTGTCCACGTAGGCGTAGTTGCCGTTTCCCTTGTCCGCCAGTTGCTCCATCCTGGCGTCCTGCAGGTTCCCGGTGCCGAAGCCCAGGACGGTGAGAAAGGCGCCTTCGGTCCGCTTCTCTTCGATCATCCGGATCAACTCCGCATCGCTGCTCACGCCGACATTAAAGTCTCCGTCGGTCGCGAGAATGACCCGGTTGTTGCCGCCGGGGATGAGGTTTTCCTTTGCCACCCGGTATGCCAGCTGGATGCCGGCGCCGCCGGCCGTGGAGCCTCCGGCCTGGAGGCAGTCGAGCGCGGCCAGGATGCTGTCTCGCTCGGAACCCGGCGTTGACGGCAGTACCAGGCCCGCGGCGCCGGCGTACACCACGATCGCAACCCGGTCCTGGGGGCGCAGCTGCTGGACCAGGAGCCGGAACGCGGACTTGAGCAGCGGCAGCTTGTCGGGCTCATCCATCGAGCCGGACACGTCGAGCAGGAAGACCAGGTTGCTGGGTGGCAGGTTTTCCCGCTGGATGTGACGGCCCTGGAGCCCGATCAGGATCAGCTTGTGCCGGGCGTTCCACGGCGCGTCCGCCATTTCCGTGACAACCGAGAACGGGTGAGGACCCTCCGGTTCCGGATACTCGTAATGGAAATAGTTGATCATCTCTTCGATCCGCACCGCGTCGGCCGGTGGAGCCTGCCCCGAGGTCAGAAACCGGCGGATGTTCGAATAGGACGCGGCATCTACATCGATCGAGAAGGTCGAAAGCGGGTTGGCCCGGGGGCTCAGAAAGGCGTTGTCGTAGATCCGGGAGTACTGCTCCCGGTCCGTGGGGGACGCGTAGGGCTTGATCTCGGCGTTGACGGCGCCGGCCACCGAGCTGAACGCATCGCCTTCCCTGGCGACCGTGGCGGCCGCTATCTCCTGCGGGAGGTCCTTCCCGGCAACGCCGGTCTCCTCCCCTCCCGCCTTGGCGGGGCGGCCGTTGACTCTCTGGCCATCGAACTGCCGGCTGGAGCTGCAGGCGAGATAGCCAAGCGCTATCGTAGCGAGGCTCACTGTGGCGAGCGCGCGCCGCAAGGTGCCGGCGATGGGTGCGGACATGGTTCCCTCCCTGGAGAATCCTGCGAATGACCGGCTGGGACATGGGAATCCTGGCGGGCGGGTGCGGGCCTGGATTCGGGCGGGGAGATGAACCACGGGTGAGGACCTGCACATGGCCCCTACCCTTGCAGGGGACTGGGTCGCAGCCTATCTTGGAAGGCTCTGTATTTCAGTCATTTACCTTCAATCCCGGGATTCATCCACCGGGCACCTACAGGAAGCCTTTTCCGCATGGCAAACACCACCACCGATCCCTTTACCTCCCCCACTGGTCTCCGCGTTCGGCAGGACCTGATCGACGAAGAGTACACCTCCGAAG
>JBDTTZ010000458.1:0-6945 GCA_040008015.1 Gemmatimonadota bacterium | reverse complement strand
GGCGCGGGAATGTACCCTCCTAGTTGCCACGCGCAATCGGGGCAGCGATTTTTGGCAGATAGCCGATAGCCGATAGTAGAATGACCGGGGTCAATTGGGCGGGGACTGCTATCAGCTATCTGCCATCAGCCCTTACAATTGGAGCTCGCCTTGTCGCCGATATCAGGGTTCACCCTCGTCCGCAACGCCATCAAGCTCGACTTCCCGGTCGTGCCCAGCATACGTTCGCTGCTCCCCGTTTGTGACGAGGTCGTGGTCAACGTTGGCCAGTCCGAGGACGAGACTCTCGAGCTGGTCCGCTCGATCGGTGATTCCCGGATCCGGATCATCGAGACCGAGTGGGACATGACCATCAAGAACAAGGTGCTGGGCGACGAAACGCTGCGGGCCATGCGGGCCTGCCGCCATCCCTGGGGGATCTACATCCAGGCCGACGAGGTGCTCCATGAGCGCGGCGCCGAAGCGCTGGCGGCAGCGATACGGCAGCATGACACGGATCCACGGGTCGAAGGGCTGCTGGTCAAGTACCTGCATTTCTACGGTGATCTCAATACCATCGCGGTGAACCGGCGCTGGTATCGCCGGGAGGTGCGGGCGGTGCGGTTGGAGCCTGCCCTCGATATCCATCCCTACCAGGGCGCCCAGGGCTTTCGGGTCGGGCCGGAGAATCGGCGGATCCGGGCCCGGCTCACCAGCGCGGAAATGTTCCACTACGGCTGGGCCCGCCCGGCGCAGGCGCTGCGTGCCAAGCGTGAGGTGAACCGGACGCTGTATCCCTGGTCGCGCGAGAGCGAAGCGCGGCGCCCCCTGCTGCCCTGGTTTCCCGGCCTCAAGCCCTTTACCGGAACGCATCCCGCCCCGGCGGCGCAGTGGGTCTCGGAACGGGCGCACGATCCGGAGCGGATCGTGGAGCCGCCGAAGTTCCAGGCCGAACACCTTCGCTTCTATGCCTCGGATGTGATCGAGAAACTGACCGGAGCCCGGGTCTTCGAGTTCCGCAATTACACCCTTGTCTGAGGACCGGCAGGATCGACCAGACGCGCTCCGGGTCATCGCCTGCCCTCGCACTCATGCGCGCGCCGCGGCCCTGGTCGACCAATGGCCCCGGGGCAAAATCCTGGAAGCGGGTGCCGGCAGCGGAGCCTTTGCGCTCCGGCTTCAGCAGATGGGCTTCACCGTGGAAGCCTGCGATGCCACGCCGGGGATCTTCCAGGCCCGGGAGATTCCGTTTCGCCAGGCCGATCTTTCGAAGTCGCTGCCGTACCCTGATGCCAGTGTCGACGGGATCACCTGTCTTGAGACCATCGAGCACTTGGAAGACCAGTTCACGTTCGCGCGCGAGTGTGCCCGGGTGCTGACCCCCGGCGGCCGCCTGCTCATCACGACGCCCAACATCCTGGGGCTCGCCGCGCGGTGGCAGTATTTCTGGACCGGGTTCTTTCCGCTGGCTCCCCGTCCGATGAATGAACACGAGGCCGCGCCGGTGCACGACCATATTCACCTGGTGAGCTACTACGAGCTGCGCTATATCCTGCGCCGGGCCGGCTTCGGTGTCGACAGCGCCGGCACCGACCGGCTCCGCCGCCATGCCGCCATTCACTTCTGGGCCTGGCCCAAGCTGTGGCTGGAGACCCGGCTCGCCTTGCGGAAGGAACCGGATCCGCGGCAGCGGGAGGCGAACCGTGAGATCGCGCGGCATATCCTCTCTCCCGCGCTCCTCCTGGGGAGAACGCTGATGCTGGTCGCCCGGAAACCCGCATGAGCCAGAAAGGCAAAGCGGCTGTCATCGTTCTTGCCCTGCTCACGGCGTGGCAGGTCGGCACCGGGCTGTGGCGCATCGTCCTCATGTTCCAGGAGGGGGTGAAGCACGGGGCGCAACCGCTGGTCCTGGGTGCCGGCCTGGCGGAAGAGATCGCGCTTTCCGCGGTCCTGGCAATGGTAGCATGGTGGTGGCTGCCTCCAGGTCGCGGGTCCTGGGCCCGCTGGGCCATCCACTTCCTGGTCTTCGCCTGGTTGCTGGCGCTGGTCCATCTGAGCTGGGCGATGGCCGCCGGGTTTTTCTCGCGTGGTGTAACCTGGGGAACCCTGGGAGTGCTGTTTGTCCTCGGCGCCTGGGTGCGATCCCGAACCGAAGCGATCGCTCCGCCGATGCCGGTCTCTCCATCGTTCCGGCTCAGCCATCCCGCCCTGATCGGGGCGCTGGTCTTCTGGCTGCTCCAGGCGCCGCACCTGTTTTTCCGCTCCAAGTGGCTCGATACCAGGGAGATCTGGGCCTGCCGGGCCATCGCCTTTGATGTGCGCGGCAACCTGTCGGGCCTGTTCGACTGCATTGACCCGAGCCGCCCGCCGCTGCACTCGGTCCTGCTCTGGCTGGGCCACAACGATCCCACCATGGAAGGGCGGCTGCTCCCGTTCCTGATGGTGGGTGCCTGCGGCCTGCTGGTCTATCACCTGCTGCGCCGGGTCGCGCCGCGGCTGGCGCCCTGGGGTGTGCTCTGGTTTTTCATGACGGTGCGGGTGTACCAGGGCGCGATCACCAGTTATGCCGATGTGCCGGCCATGCTGGCGATCACGGTCGGCGTGGTGCTCGCGACCGAAGTCGACCTGTTCAAGTCCACCTGGCTCGCCACGATATTCGGCGTGATCGCTGGCGCGGCCGCGACCCTGATCAAGCGCGATGGCTCCGCCTTGCTGGTCGTGGGCACCGCGGTGGTGCTCGGGTTCTCTCCCCGGCGATCCAATCCCCGGATCTATGGAGCGCTGATCGGCGCCGCGCTCGGCCTGGCGCTGTGGGTGTTCCGGCCAGCCAATATCTACGTGCCGGATCAATACGGGCCGGGTGCGGATTCGGCGAGCATGCAGTCCGGCACTCCGCTACACCCACCCGTGATCGTCGGCAAACACAAAGCGATCATGCCGGCTGACACGATGCAGGTGACGCCCCAGCTGTTTGTCACCATGGCGTTCGGCATGCAGGGCCAGGTCCTCTCGCATTACGGCTACGGGATGTTCGTGGTGGGGTGGATCATTCTCGCCATCTGGGCCTCGCGGGCCCGGATGCGATTGTCGCGCGAAGCCCGGCTCTGGGGATGGCTCGGCGTCCTGGGCTGGCTCGCGATCGTGGGGCTGTACCTGGGGAACGTGGTCACCGGGCACCCGGAGCGCGCGACGCTGTACGTGATCCGCACCGGGTTTGGCCGTCACCTGGTTCACATGTTCGTGTTCTGCCTCCTGCACGCGACCGCACTGGCCGCGGCGCTGATTTCCGGTGGATCCTCCGATTCCAGGGAGCCGGCAGCATGATCCCGCTCACCATCGTGATTCCCACCAAGAACGAGGCCGCCCAGATCGAGGCGCTGGTGCGAAGCCTGTCGTGGGCCGGCGAGGTTATCGTGGCCGATGGCGGATCCAGCGATGACACCGTCGCCCTGGCGCGCGGCGCCGGCGCGAATGTGCTGGAGCGGACCGGGCCCACGATTGCGGCGCAGCGCAATGCGGCCATCGTGGCGTCCAGTCATGACTGGGTCTTCGCGCTCGATGCCGATGAGCGGATCACCGATCCGCTCCGGGTCGAGCTGGGCGAAGTAGTTGTCCGTCCGGAACGGCGGGCCTATCGTGTGCGGCGGCGCAATTTTTATCTCGGGCAGGAGCTGACCCGGGGACACTGGGGCCGGGACTGGGTGACTCGATTGTTCACCAGGGACCAGCGCTACGTTGAACGCCGGGTGCACGAGAGCCTGGAGCAGGTGGACGGAGCCGGCGAGCTGCGCGAGGTGCTGCTCCATACGCCCTACCGCGATCTCTCCCACCAGCTGGAGAAGATGGAACGTTACGCCCGGTGGGGGGCGCTCGATCTCTTCGAGCGGGGCAGACACGCGTCATGGTGGGACCTGGCGGGTCGCCCGGGCGCCAGGTTCATCCGCGCCTGGCTGCTGCAAGGCAACATCATGGACGGGCGATTCGGCCTGGCCACCTCGATGCTGGGCGCCTACGGCACTTTCCTCAAGTACGCACACCTCTGGGCGCTCGAGCGGGCGGAACGGAAGGAGTAGTGAAGCCCGGACGAGTCGCGGTCTTTCGACCCGGGCGGGCCGGTGATTTCATTCTGACCACGCCGCTCTTCAATGCGATCAAGGACTATTCCCCCGAGACCCACCTGACCGTCATTACCGGGCGCCGCTCGGCCGAGCTGGCCCGATTTCATCCCGCCATCGACCAGACCCTGATCCTGGATGCCGCGCCGATCAATGTCGCAAAACTCCTATGGGCCATTCGCCGGTCCAGGTTTGACATCTGGATAGATCCAAAGGACCACCCCAGCCGGAACAGTGTGCTGGTAGCATCGCTGGCGCGGGCGGAGCGAAAAATCGGATTCAATGGCGAACGACTCAAACCCTTTGACCTGACGCTATCCCCGGGGGAGGAGGCCGGCCTGCACTTTTCAGAGCAGGTGCTGCTGCCGCTCGGTCTGGTCGGCATTCCGGCGCCCCGGGTCCCCCGGATCTCGCTAGGATTGTCGTCTGAGTCCAGGCTCTGGGCCGAGCGGCAGATCAAGCCGGACGAATGGACCGTACTGGTGAACATCTCCGCGGGAAGCGGGAGCCGGTTCTGGCCGGTCGCCGAGTGGTCGCAATTGCTCCCGGGTATCGCGGCAATTCGCCCAACCCGATTTCTTCTCAGCTCGGCTCCAGAGGACGCGGTCAGGGCCGAATGGTTGGAGCGGGAAGTTCTGCAGCAGGGGGTGAATCTCAGGAGGCTGCCCGGCAGCTCGCTGCTTGACCTGGCCGCGCTGGTCGGAAGGGTGGATCTGGTGCTGACCGTTGACACCTCGATCGTTCATCTCGCAGCCGCGTTCGACCGACCGGTCGTCGCGCTCTACATCAGAGAGTTTCCGGTGTTCACTTTGTTCCAGCCGCGCAGCACCCGGCAGCGGGTAGTTGCCGCGGAGCGAGGCGCGCCCATGAGCAGCATACCTGTGGACCAGGTGGCGAAGGCCTATGGCGAGCTGGCCAGGGAACCAGTGTCCAATGGATGAAGCGCCACCGCTGTCAACCACCGCAGAGCGGTTCCGGGTGTCCCTCCTCACGTCGGCGCGCACCTGGCGCGGCTCCTGTGTCAGCCTGGCCAACATCGCCGCGGGACTGATCGCCAGGGGACACGCCGCGGTCCTGTTCACCGGCGAGGAGGCCATCGCCGAGACGGCCCGGAACCGCGGCATTCCAGCACGGACGCTGCCCACCAAAAACACCGGCTGGCGCGAGGTCCGAGCGCTGCGCCGCGCCATCCGCGATTTCAAGACCGATCTCCTGGTCGCCGACCGGCCGCGGGACCTGAGGCTGGGGGCCTGGGCAGCGGCGGCGGAACACACCCGGTTGGTGTACCGCTACAACGTGAGCCGGAATCGCCCGCCGTCCGACCTGGTGACCCGGCTCGCGCACCAGCGGGTGGCCTGTACCGTCTTCCGCACCCGCGCCGGAGCGGAACGCGTGCTCCAGGCAGCGCCCTTCATGCGCCAGCGTCCATGGCGGGTCATCACCGGGGGCGTCGACACCGCCACCTTTTACCCCGATCCCGCCGCGGGTCAGGAGTTCCGCCAGCGCCACTCCCTCGGCGCTCGGCCACTGCTCCTGGCGGTGGGGGCGTTCATGCCCGAGAAACGCTACCCGGAAATGTTCGACATCTTTGCCGGCCTTTCGGCTCCGGTCACCCTGTTGCTGTGCGGTGAAGGCCGGCTGGAGCCGGAATTGCGCACTCTCGCCGCCGATCGGCGGCTCGACATTCGATTCCTTGGCATGCTTCCGCCCGCCGAATTGCGAGCGGTATTCGCGGCGGCAAGCGTGTTCATCCACACCTGCGCCGTGGAGACCTTCGGCCTGAGCGTCGCGGAGGCGATGGCGTGCGGCCGGCCAGTCGTCGTGAGTGAAGGTGGCGGCCTGGCGGAAGTCGTGGCGGACGCCGGCATTCTGGTTCCCCCGGACGATCAGGCGGGCTTCGTCAGGGAACTGGAAGCACTGCTCCAGGACTCGGCAGCGCGAGAAATGCTGGGCGCTGGGGCCCGGCTCCGGATGCTCGAGCTCTTTTCCGTGGAACACATGGTGGAGGAGTACGAGCGCCTGCTGGTTGAAGTCGTGGAGTCCGCCTGATGCGGGTCATGCAGGTGCTGAACCATGGCTGGGGATCCGGTTCAGTCATCTCGACCCTGCACCTCAGTCTCGGACTGCACGAGCCGGGGTGGACGTCGTCTTCGCGTGCCCACCCGGTTCGGAAGTCGAAGCCGCGGCCAGGAGCTCAGGCCTGGTGCAGGTGGTGCCGCTCCAGCTGGAACCGCATCGGCGCCGGACCAATGCCGCTGCCCTGTTCGCCCGGCTGGGGGCAGCCGCCCGGCGGTCGGCCCGGGAGACCTTCTCCCTCGATCGTACCATCGCGAGCACTCATTCGCTGTACCAGGAAATCCTGAGCCGTTAGGTTTCTTGAGGACGTCAGGACCCTCTTGAGCTGGCGAGAGCGCAGGAACTGCACACCGCCGAGGCGCCGATTTCCGCCGAGTTGTCGCTGAGGACTGTGTCTGCACAAAAGCCAAGGCGCCATTCATGACAAATACAAGTTCTTGCTTTCCTCAGCGATGACCTCAGCGGTCTCGGCGGCTCGGCGGTGTGCTGTTCTCTGAGCCTCACGGCCGGAAACTGGACTTCATGCTCCCACACCTCCTGCTGGCCTATGATTTCCCGCCGATCGGCGGGGGACTCTCGCGCTGGATGGGGGAGCTGGCCCGGCACTACCCGCCCCAGTCCCTCGTGGTTTCCACCGGGCAGCATGAAGGAAGCGACGACGTAGACCATGAGCTTCCCAACCGGGTGGACCGGGTGTCGGTTCAGTCCCGGCGGTTGCGAACCATTCAGGGCCTGCTGCTCTGGTCGCGCAAGGTTTCCTCGCTCTGTCGCAGCA
>JBDTTZ010000457.1:0-10459 GCA_040008015.1 Gemmatimonadota bacterium | reverse complement strand
ACGAAACGCTGCCGCGGAGCGTGCTGACCCACGGGACCTCGCTGTCGTCGCTGCTCGCCCTGACCGTCTTTGGTGGTGAGGTGATCCGGCCTTTCGCGCTGGTCATGTTCTTCGGCGTGTTCACCGGTACCTTCTCCTCGATCTTCATCGCATCGCCGGTGCTGATGTGGATCGAGCGCAAGTGGCCCGGCGTGGCCGCCCGTGGGCTCAAAACCGAGAAGCCGGCCCCGGCGACTCCGCCGGCCCGGAAGACCCAGCCGCAACCGGTTAGCAGTAAACCGGTGAGCAGTAAGAGGTAAGAAGTAAGCGGGACTGGTTCCAGCATTTAATGCTCGAATCCAGCCCCTCTTACCGCTTACCTCTTACCGCTTGCGTTTTTGCGTATGCTGGCTGACACCCACTGCCATCTCGCCTCGAAGGAGTTCGACGAGGACCGGGACGCAGTGCTGGAGCGGGCATGGGCGGCAGGACTCTCCCGGGTTGTCGTGATCGGCGAGTCGCCCGAAGCGGCCCAGCGGGCGCTCGCAATGGCGGCGGACCCGCGCATTTCGGTCAGCACCGGCGTCCACCCCCACGACGCCTCTACCTGGCGGGCAGACAGCGCGACCCGGCTGCTTGGCGCCTGGCGGGATCCGCGGGTGGTAGCCGCCGGTGAGATGGGTCTCGATTACCACTACGATCACTCCCCGCGCGACGTGCAGCAGCGGGTATTTGCCGAACAGCTGGCGCTGGCGGTCCAGGCAGGGAAGCCGGTGGTGGTACACGCCCGGGAAGCGGACGAGGACGTGGCCGCCATTCTCCGGAACCAGCCGGGCGCCACCATCGTCCTGCATTCCTTCAGCAGCGGCGCGGTGCTTGAGCAGGCCGGCCTGGACCTCGGGTGGTACTTTTCGTTCAGCGGGATGATCACCTTCAGGAACTGGACCCGGGACGACGTTATCCGGGCGGTCGCGCTGGACCGGTTGCTGGTGGAGACCGACGCGCCATACCTGGCGCCTATTCCGCACCGGGGCCGCCGGAACGAGCCGGCGTATGTGCGCAGGGTGGCGGAGCAGGTGGCAGTCGTTCGGGGTATCGCGGTAGACGACATCATCACGAGGACGGGAGAAAATGCCCAGCGTGTCTTCAACTTTGCCTCCTGACGTCCAGGCTCCCAGGGTCCCCAGTGACATCGCTATCGCGCAGGCGGCGAAGCTCCGCCCGATCGCCGATGTCGCCGCCGAGCTGGGCCTCGGTCCGGATGACATCCTGCCCTACGGAAAATACAAAGCCAAGATCAGCGCCGACGCGGTGAAGCGGTACCCGCCGAGAGGGCGGCTGGTGCTGGTGACCGGTATCAACCCGACGCCGGCCGGCGAAGGGAAATCCACCTGCACGGTCGGCGTTGCCCAGGCCCTGCGCAAGCTCGGCAAAAAGGCGATGCTCTGCATCCGGGAGCCGTCACTGGGGCCGGTATTCGGCGTGAAGGGTGGCGCAGCGGGCGGCGGATACGCCCAGGTCGTCCCGATGGACGAGATCAATCTCCACTTCACCGGCGACTTCCACGCGATCACCTCGGCGCACAATCTGCTCTCCGCCATGCTGGACAATCATATTCACCATGGCAACGCGCTCGGCCTCGATATCCGACGCATCACCTGGCCCCGCACCATCGACATGAACGATCGCGCCCTCCGGAACATCATCACCGGCCTGGGCGGCCTCAACGGCGGGCCCTCGCGGGAAGACCGGTTCGTCATCGTGCCGGGCAGCGAGATCATGGCGATTCTCTGCCTCGCGACCGATCTCCAGGACCTGGAACAGCGCCTCGCCCGGATCATCGTGGGACTCACCCGGGACAAGAAGCCGGTGACCGCCGGCCAGCTGAGAGCCTCCGGCGCCATGACCCTGCTGCTCCGGGACGCCCTGCTCCCCAACCTGGTGCAAACGCTGGAAGGCGGGCCGGCGCTGGTGCACGGCGGCCCCTTCGGGAACATCGCCCACGGTTGCAATTCCATCGTGGCGACCCGGCTCGGCCTGGGGCTGGCGGACATCGTGCTCACCGAGGCGGGCTTCGGCGCCGATCTCGGCGCCGAGAAGTTCTTTGATATCAAGTGCCGCTTCGGCGGGCTCAACCCGGAGGCCGCCGTCATCGTGGCCACGGTGCGCGCCCTCAAGATGAACGGCGGCGTCAAGAAAGAAGACCTGGGGAAACCGGACGTCGCCGCCCTGGGACGGGGCATGGTGAATCTCGAGGCTCACGTGCAGAACGTGCGGCGCTTCGGCGTGCCGGTGGTCGTGGCGGTGAACCGGTTCCTCACGGATTCCCCCGAAGAGCTGGACCTGGTCCTCTCGTCCGCGAAGGGCTGGGGAGCGCGCGCCGCGCTGAGCGATGTGTGGGCGAAGGGCGGGGAAGGCGGGATCGCCGTGGCCGAGGAGATCCTCGCGCTGCTGGACGAGAAGCAGGGCCACTTCGCGCCGATCTATGACGTCAATCTTCCGATCAAGCACAAGATCGAAACCATCGCGACCCAGATCTATGGCGCCGCCGGCGTGGATTACACCACGGTGGCCGATCGCAACATCGCGCAGTGTGAAGCGATGGGGCTGGGCGCCACGCCGGTCTGCATCGCCAAGACCCAGTACTCCTTCAGCGACGATGCCACCAAGCTGGGCCGGCCTCGCGGGTTCCGGATTACCATCCGCGATGTGACCCCATCGGCCGGTGCCGGGTTTGTGGTAGCGCTCGCGGGAGAGATCATGACCATGCCCGGGTTGTCGAAGACGCCGTCGGCCGAGGCGATCCGGGTGAATGCGGACGGCTCAATCGAGGGGTTGTTCTAATGGAATTCGTCAAGACCGCACACGCCCCTGGGGCCATCGGCCCCTATTCCCAGGCCGTGATCGCGAATGGGTTTCTCTACAGCGCCGGCCAGATCGCGCTGGATCCCGCCAGCGGCCAGGTCATCGAAGGCGGCATTCGGGAGCAGACCGCGCGGGTCATGGCCAATCTCAAGGCCGTGGTCGAAGCCGCGGGAAGCAATCTCTCCAGGGTCGTCAAGACGACTGTCTTCCTGCTGGACATGGCGGACTTCGGCGAGATGAACGAGGTGTACGCCAAGGCGTTCGGCGATCACAAGCCCGCGCGATCGACGGTAGCGGTTTCCGGGTTACCCAAAGGGGTACGAGTTGAGATTGAAGTG
Organism: Gemmatimonadota bacterium; assembly: GCA_040008015.1. Classification (GTDB taxonomy): domain Bacteria; phylum Gemmatimonadota; class Gemmatimonadetes; order Gemmatimonadales; family GWC2-71-9; genus DASYPP01. Next base: position 7,277 of record JBDTTZ010000457.1, on the reverse strand, counting down.
GTTGCGACAGTCGCGTAGCTGTTCAATCATCAATCACAAATCATTCAATTTGTTTGGGGATGTCACGGGGCTGGTGCCCCGGCCAGTCTTCAAAACTGCGATGGAGACGCCTCAGGCGGCTCCGGTGGGTTCGATTCCCACACGTTCCCGTTCCAGGGAAGACTTCGGTTGCGTGCAGCGGCATCGGTGAGGTGTGATGTTTCGATGCGCTTGCACCGCCGAGGCGCAGAGAACGCGGTGTTTACGCTGAGCACACCCATAGAAAACGTATAATGAAAAACAGTTGGTCCATCTCGCCTCGGCGAGTGTTCCGCGTGCTCGGCGGCTCGGCGGTGATGCGCATCGAACCTCCCGGCGCATACGATGGAAACGCCCAGCCCGGGATATTCGTGTTGCTGATCGTGGCCCTGGTGCTGCTCCCCCGCACGGCGATCGGCCAGGATTCCACTGTAGCGCGGCCTGACTCTATCCGTGCCACTCCCGATTCACTCTTTCCCAGTGCTCAGGACTCCATCCGGCTCCGACCGCTTTCGCCCATGGGCGCCTTTGGGCGTTCTCTCCTGGTTCCCGGGTGGGGGCAGGCCAAGCTCGGTCGCCGGCTGACTGGCGGGCTCTTCGTCCTGTGGGAAGGGGTGACCCTCGGCATGGTTCTCAAGACCTCGCACGAGCTGGCCTACCTGCGCCGGACCGGGTCGGGGCGGGTCGAGCCCAAGCGGGGTGAGCGGGAGGACTGGCTCATCCTGCTGGCCTTCAACCACCTGTTCTCCGGGCTCGAGGCCTACGTATCGGCCCACCTATGGGACTTCCCCACCGATCTCCAGATCCAGGCAACCAGCCAGGGAATCGGTGCGACCGTGAGCCTGCCGCCACTCCGATGAACTCGAAGCCGATCGGCATCTTTGATTCCGGCATCGGTGGTCTCACCGTCGCCCGCGCGATCTACCACCGGCTACCCAACGAACCCACCATCTATTTCGGCGACACCGCCCGGGTGCCGTACGGGCCCAAGTCGCCCGAGACGGTCCGGCGCTATAGCCTGGAGATCCTCGACTGGCTGCTGGGGCAGGAGGTGAAAGCGGTGGTCATCGCCTGCAACACCAGCACGGCGCACGCACTGGATGCCCTGCGCCAGGCTTCTCCGGTCCCGGTGATCGGGGTGATCGAGCCCGGGGCCCGGGCCGCCGTGAATGCCGCACCCAGGGGACCGATCGGGGTGATCGGGACCGCCGGCACCATCAACAGCAACGCGTATGTGCGCGCCATCCACGCTATCGATTCGGCGATTCCGGTCGAGCAGCAGGCGTGCCCGCTGTTCGTGCCCCTGGTGGAGGAAGGATGGTTCGAGCACCCGGCGGCTGAATTGATCGCCGAGGAGTACCTGCGGCCGGTCCGGGACGCGGGGATCGAAGCGCTGGTGCTCGGCTGCACCCACTATCCCTTGCTGAAGCCTTTGCTGCGCCGGGTCATTGGGTTGAGCGTCTCCCTGATCGACAGCGCCGAGCAGACCGCCATCACCCTGGAACGCACCCTCGCCGATTCCGGCCTCACCTCGCCGGTCGGCACACCGAAGCATCGCTTCGTGGTCAGCGATGACGAACCGCGGTTTCGCCAGGTGGGTTCCCGCTTCATTGGCGAGCGGCTGGGGAGTGCGGAAGTCGTGCCGTTGGGGTAGCACCACGACCACGAAAAAGACCCAAAGTGAGAGCAATTCCTGCTGGTGCTCGTTTCTTGGGGAACACCTCAAGGCTGGAGAGTCAAAGATGTCATCCCGTCTGTTGCACCGTGCCGCTGCTACGCTCGGCTTGCTGTTTGTCGTCGGAGGCTGCATGACCCAAGCGCAGGCCCAGGGCCGCCGGAGCGTGCTGATCAACCGGGTACGGATTCCGGATGACACCCTTCAGCTGCTGGAACAGACCTTCAATGCCCGGGTCCCCGACGGGCACTACTGGTATGACCAGATGTCGGGAGCCTGGGGCATGGAGGGCGGACCCACCCGGGGATTCACTCTTGCCGGCATCCCGATCGGCGGCCCCCTCCCGGCCGACATTTCGCGCGGAACCACCGGGGTTTTCATCAACGGGCGGCGGTTGCCACCGGCGGACCTGACAGCGCTCCAGCAGGTGGTGGGGAGCCCGGTTCAGCCGGGTCGTTACTGGGTGGACGGCCAGGGGTACGCCGGTCTCGAGGGAGGCCCGCCGCTGGTCAACCTGAAGCAGCTGGCTTCCAACCTGTACCGGCAAAACGGCGGGGTGGGGGAGAACTATGGCAACGGCGGGTCGGCCTACATGAACATGAATACCGGGATCGGGATCATTACCGACGGGTCAGGCGGTGCCGCGGTTTTCAATCACTAACCACAGATTAACAGATTATCACAGATGAACAGATTCACCACGGAGCATGGGGGCGGGTCTGAGAACCCGCCCCTATTGCATTGTCACGCGCGCCATCCCCTCGGTCACGAATCGGCATCCTCGGGGCTGAAGGTGCCCGAGCCTCTCGGTCCTCGCTTGCCCTTGCGCATCGTCTCGATCCGCTCGACCCCGACCAGCACCAGGACGCACACCAGCGAGAGCACCAGGGAGGCCTGCAGGTGGCCCAGGCCGATCATGCACCCGATGGCGGCCAGGATCCAGATGACCGCCGCGGTGGTTACCCCGAGAATGTGATTGCCGCGGGATAGAATGACGCCGGCGCCGACGAACCCGATGCCGGTCACCACCTGGCCCACGACCCGGGTAGGATCGGCCACGCCGGCAGGGAAACTGGAGCCGAGAGAAACAAAGATCTCGGTGCCGAGGCAGATCAGGATGCTGGTGCGGACGCCGGCCACCTTGCCCCGGATCTGGCGTTCCAGCCCGATGACCCCGCCGGCGAGGATGGCCACCAGGATTCGAAGCCAGAACTCGGGATTGGAGGGAGACAGGACATCAGGGTTCATAGGCTCAGGCCGGTTGTTGACATCGTTGGGTTTGCTGGCTCATGGCTCCGTGGGACGATCGATGGCGAAGACGACCTGGTTCGGGTTCAGGCCCCGGTCCGAAGGCGATGTCTCGGCCCGGAGGAATCGGGCCCCGATCTTTTCCATCGCCTTCCGTGACCGAAGATTGGTCTCTCCCACCCGGAACAACACCCGATCGACAAAGCCGAACGCGTGGTTCAGCATCAGCGACTTGAGCTCGCGGTTGTAGTCTCCGCCCCAGAATTGCCGCTCCAGGAAAGTCCAGCCGATCTCCACGTCGCGCCGTCCCGCGTTGTAGTCCCAGTATCGCGAGCTGCCGATAATGCGTCCCGACTTGCGATCGATCACGACCAGCGCCCCTTTCGACGCTAACGCGCCGTCGAAGAACATCTGGAACACCTCGCGCGTGTTGCGGTCGTTTTCCGGGTGTTGTTCCCAGATCAGTGGGTCGCTGGCGGCCCGGAACAACTCATCGAAATCCCCGGGGCGGAGCGGTCGCAGCTCCAGCCGGCTGCCCCGGAGCGTCGGCTGCAGGTCAGGGGACATACTTTGCGAGCCGGGCCGAGTGTTCGTCAACGACGGCGTACTGGAAGCTATCCAGCCATGCGCCTGGGTTCAGATAATTCCGCCCTGGCGCCGGTTCGGTCAGGGCCGGCCGATGGGTATGGCCCATGACGATCATTCCCAGGGTCGGATCGGCCAGCAGGGTGCGCTCGGCCCACTCCAGCTGCTTCACGGCGGCGCGGTCGAGGATTTCCGCATCGCGCGTCGTATCGGCGAGGCCGTGGCTCATCTTGTCCGCCAGCCAGAAGCCGATGGTCGGATGCAGGGACCGATAGGCTCCCACGACCAGCGGGTTGGAGGTCATCGAATGCAGCAGCCGGGCCGACCAGTGCTGCTCGGTGATTCCGTCGCCATGCACCGCCAGGACCCGCCGCTGCCCGATTTGAAACTCGGTGCGGCCGGTATGAAACTCGATCTGGAGATCCTCCCGCCAGAAGGCGCCGCCCCAGCGATCGTGGTTGCCGCCCATCATGACGATCGGGACCCGCTTCCGCAGCGCGGCGAGCGCCGCGGCGATGTGGAACCCGGCGCGGGGAATCACCCGCTTGTACTCGAACCAGAAATCGAACAGGTCGCCGTTGACCAGCAGGCAGTCCCCCAGGGAAGGGACCGTCTCCAGAAAGGCGAGCAGGCCCGTCTCGACCGCGGGAGGGGCCGCCCCAAGGTGGGCATCGGAGAGAACCACAAGCTGAGACCCTAGCACCGCGGGAAAATAGCGCGCCCACGGTCCGCCGCCAGCGCCCTGTCCCCCAACCTCATACCGGGCTTACCTTTTGGGACCATGTGTCCACCCAACCCACCCAGTCGTCACCACTTCCGGCAGTCAGGGAACCGGCGTGTCTGAGCCCGCCGAAGTGTCCGAAATTTCTGTTCGAGTCAACTATTCCGAAACCGACCAGATGGGGGTTGTGTACCATGCCCGCTATGTCGTTTGGCTCGACATGGCCCGGACCGAACACCTGCGCCAGGCCGGAATGAGCTATAAAGAAGTGGAGGCGATGGGTGTCCGTCTCGCGGTGGGCGAGCTGGCGATTCGGTATCGCCAGCCCGCCCGCTATGACGACCGGGTGCGGATTCGCTGCTGGGTACGGGAGCTGGGTTCCCGCCGCATCCTCTTCGGGTACGCCATCGAGCACGCCGAAACCAACCAACTCCTGGCGACCGCGACGACGGCGATGTTCTCGATCAACACGGAGCAGCGTCCTACCCGGCTTCCCGAACAGGTGATGGGCCTGCTCCGGGAGACCCCCGATCCGGTGCGGGTCTGAGATGAAGCGAGTCCTGCTCCTCCTGTTGTTTCTCCCGCTCCCAGCCGCTTACGCCCAGGACCAGGCCACCATCGAGGCGCTGGCGCCGATCCTGATGGCGGAGGATGCCCGGCAATGGTCGTCCGATGTCTTTCGCCGGGGACTGGAGAACCCGGAGCCGCTGGTCCGCCGCACCGCGGCGATGGCCATCGGCCGCCTGCGCGACACCCAGGGCACCGCGCTGCTGCTGCAACACCAGGCCGACCCCGATTCGTCGGTGCAAACCAGTATCATGTTTGCGCTCGGGCTCATTGGCGACAGCGCCGCGACCGGCTCGATCATCGCCCGGTTCACCAGCCAGCCCGCGTTGTCCCGAGAGGCCGCGCTTGAGGCGGTGACCGCACTGGCCAGGGTTGGCGGCCCGGCGGTCGCGGGATTCTTCTCCGGCATCCTCCGAAGAACCCAGGCGCTCAGCACCGATTCCACCGTACCCCTGATCTCCCAGGTGGCCCAGGAGCTCTGGCGACTCGGCGCCGATGCCCCGGCCGCCGACCTGTTGCCCTTCACTCGAGACAGCCTGGTATTGCGCCGGGCCTCCATCTACAGCCTGGCGCGTCTCCATCCCAGGTTGGCCGCCGATCCGCTGCTGCTCGGGATCCGTGACGTCGATCCGCTGATCCGGGCCTGGTCGGTTCGCGCCCTGACCCGCGTCTTCGTTGACAGCGCGGGCCTCGGCGCGGACGCAATCGCGGGACAGCTGCGCCGGCTGCTGGGCGATGATGACCCCGGCGTCAGGATCAACACGCTACGCACCCTCGGGAGCTATCACAACCCGGAACATGCCAAGGTCATCTCGCCGCTCCTGAACGACGAAGACCTGAACGTGCGGGTCCAGGCTGCGGCAACGCTGGGTGTGGTCACCGGCCCGGAAGCGGTGCGGTCGCTCGTTTCTGTTCTCGCTTCGCGCGACGTGTTCGCGGTGCGCAGCGAAGCCTTGAAGGGACTTGCCATCGCCGACTCCACTGCGTTCATGGCAGCCGTCAGAGATTGGGATCTGAGTCCCGATTGGGAAGCGCGGATGGTGGCGGCGCAGGCCTGGGCGAGCGTCTCGCCCGGGCCCCACGCGGGGAAGCCATCGATCAGGGCCGAGCGGGATGGGCGGGTGATTGTGGCGATGCTTCAGGGTTGGAATGACGGGGTCGATGCCCCGACACCGGAGCTGATCAGCGCCGCGCGAGACCTGATCACCAATCCCGACGGCGCGGTGCGGAGCGTTGCCGCGGACGTGCTGGCGCGGGTGAAGGATCCCGCGGATGTTCCCGCCCTCGCGGCGGCCGTACGCCGGGCCGAGCGGGACTCCTTTCCCGAGGCAGCGCTGTCGGCGCTTGCCGCCCTGGATTCCATCGCCCACAGCGGTCCCCAGGGCGCCGACCGCGTCAATGCCAGTTTTCTCTCGATCGCGACCCGACCCTCCCCCTACCTGATTCGGGCCTGGGCCGAAGCGTCGTGGCCGGAAGCGGCGGAACGCTGGGGCCCGGCCTATCCGATCGAAACCGGGCGCACGCTGCAGGATTACCGCGAGCTAGCGCGCCGCTACATCGTGGCTCCGGATTCGCTTCGTTATCCCCACGTCATTCTCACCACCGCGCAGCACGGCAACGTCGAGATCGAGCTTTTCGGACCCGACGCCCCGCTCACCGTCGCCAATTTTCTTGCGCTGGTGGATCGCCGGTTCTTCGATGACAATCACTGGCACCGGGTGGTCCCCAACTTCGTGGTGCAGGATGGCGACCGGCGCGGCGATGGTTGGGGCGGCCCCGGCGGACCTCCGATCCGGGACGAGATCAACCGCCGGCGCTACGGAACCGCGGTGCTCGGCATGGCCCTCTCCGGTCCCGATACCGGGGGCAGCCAGTGGTTTATCACCCTGAGCCCCCAGCCGCACCTCGACGGCACCTATACCGTCTTTGGCCGGGTCCTGACCGGCACCACGTATCTCGCCCGGGTAACCCAGGGTGACCGCATCATGTCGATCCACCGATGAAACGCTTCCTCGCCGCCTTCCTGCTGCTCTCGGCTGTTGTGGTATCGTCGGCCGGAGCGCAATTCGGGACCTTCGGGCAGAACAAGATCCAGTACCGGAAGTTCGACTGGCGGGTGCTCAAGGGCCCGCATGTCGACCTGTACTACTATCCTGCCGAAGAGCGCCTGGCCCACGTGGCGCTGGCGTACGCCGAGGCGAGTTACGACACGCTGGCGCTCCAGTTCGGGCACCACGTCAAGACCCGGATCCCGCTCATCGTCTATGCCTCACACACCGATTTCGAGCAGACCAACATCCTGCCTTTCGTTCCACCGGAAGGACTGCTCGGCGTCACCGATTTCCTGAAGCGACGGGTCACCCTTCCGTTCCGGGGCAACTTTGCGGAATTCCGCCACACCCTCCGGCACGAGATGGTTCACGTCTTCCAGATGAGCAGCATGCTGGAGGCGTACTACAAGAA
>JBDTTZ010000456.1:0-7681 GCA_040008015.1 Gemmatimonadota bacterium | reverse complement strand
GGTAGCCATGCCCGGAAATATAGCACTTTAGAACCTGTGATTACAAGCCACTAGTGTCCTGACACCATCATCTCCTCGGTCCTCTGGAGCCGCTCGTCGGACGACGCGTGCCGGGATGAGAGCAGCGAGACCACGATGCCGGCGAGGAAAGACAGCGGGATCGTGATGAGGGCGGGGTTCTTGAGCGGGAAGATCGCGTGCTCGTGCTTCAGGATGTCCACTTGTACGGTCGGTGACAGGCAGATCAGGGTCAGGGTGACCACGGTGCCGGTGAGCATGCTGGCCACCGCGCCGGCGCCGGTGGTGCGGCGCCAGAAGATGCTCAGGATCAGCGCCGGGAAGTTGGCGCTGGCCGCGATCGCAAAGGCGAGGGACACCATGAACGCCACGTTCTGTCCCTTGAAGGTGATGCCCAGCGTGACCGCCACGGCGCCCAGAACCAGCGTGGCCACCCGCGCCACCTTGAGCTGCTCTCCCTGGTCCGCGGTCCCCTTCCGCACCACGTTCACCCAGAGATCATGGGATATCGCCGCGGCGCCGGACAGGGTAAGCCCGGCCACCACCGCCAGGATCGTGGCGAAGGCCACCGCCGCGATGAAGCCCAGGAACGGGGTGCCTCCCAGCAGCTCGGCCAGCATCGGGGCCGCCATGTTGCCGCCCTTGTCGATCGCGGTGATCGCCGCCGGCCCCACCAGCACCATCGCGCCGAATCCGAGGATGAAGGTCAGGAGGTAGAACCCCCCGATCAGGCCGGTGGCGTAGAACACGGAGCGCCGCGCGGCGGCCGCGTCGGGCACCGTGTAGAACCGCATCAGGATGTGGGGCAAGCCGGCGGTGCCGAACATGAGCGCCATGCCGAGCGAGATGGTATCGAGCGGCTTGGAGACCAGGCCGCCGGGAGCCAGCACCTTGTCGCCGTACTTCGCCGCCGCCGCGGCGAACAGGTTGACCGGGTTCATCCCGAAGCGGGCGAGGACCAGGATCGCGAGTACCAGGGCGCCGGCCAGGAGCAGCACCGCCTTTACGATCTGCACCCACGTGGTCGCCAGCATCCCGCCGAACAGCACGTAGGCGATCATCGCGATCCCCACCAGCACGATCGCGGTCTCGTACGACAGCCCGAACATCAGCTTGATCAATCCGCCGGCTCCCACCATCTGCGCGACCAGGTAGAACACCACGGTCGAGAGCGTGCCCAGCGCGGCCGCCACCCGCACCGGTCCCGGCCGGCGGTTGAGCGCCACCACGTCCGCAAAGGTGTATTTCCCCAGGTTCCGAAGCGGCTCCGCGATGAGAAAGAGCACGACCGGCCACCCCACCAGCCAGCCGGTAGAATAGATCAGGCCGTCGAAGCCGCTGGTGGAGACCAGGCCGGCGATGCCGAGGAAAGAAGCGGCGCTCATGTAGTCGCCAGCGAGCGCGAGCCCATTCTGGCCGGCGTTGATGGTGCGGCCCGCCGCGTAGAACTCTTCGGTGGTGCGGGTGCGGCGGGCGGCCCACCAGGTAATGCCGAGGGTGATAGCGATGAAGATGAAGAAGAAGACGATGGCGCTGGTCGAGACGATCATCGAGCCGAGGCGCCGAGCGCGCGGAGGTTACGCCGAGGACTGCAATTGTGATTGTTTACCATATGTCTTTCTCAGCGAAGACTCGGCGTTCTCAGCGGCTCGGCGGTGTGCTGTTCTCCTTAAGCTGTTTCAGCACCGGATCATAGTGCCGGTTGGCCCAGCGCATGTAAATCCAGGTCATCAGCCAGGACGCGACGATTACCAGTGCGCCGAGCAGGATGCCCACGCTCAACCCGGGCACCACCTGATGGGCCAGCAGCGGCTTGTCGTAGGCAATCAGCAGAATGAATCCGAAATACAGCACCACCATCGCCGCCGTCAGGGTCAGGGCGATCCGCCAGCGGGCGCGGGCGAGGGACTGGATGGTGGGTGGGTGCATCAGTCAGAAACATATAGCCGTCTGTCACCTGAGCGAAACGAAGGATATTGCCCGGGGGTTTTGCCACGAAAACACGAAAGAACAAGAGCACGAATAGGACTCACCGAATCCTGCCAACAATTCGTGTTTTCCTCGTTTCGTGTTTTCGTTGCAAGAGGAGTCCTACTCGGGGCCCGCCCCCACCTGAACTGCCTGCCGCGGATTACACGGATTTCGCTGATGTTATTGTCTGATCCGTGCGATCTGTGTAAATCTGTGGCTGCTGTTAAGAAGATCCCTCGCTCCGCTCGGGATGAAAGCCACACCAAGTCCTTGGTCCTCAGTCCTCAGTCCTTCTGTTCCTGGGTTGCACTCCCGAAACCCCCACCCCCAAGGACAGGCTGGACCTGAGCTCCCGGTCTTGCGAGAAGTATTCCCGCCGCGTGAGATCCAGCCGGATCGCGTTGTTGTCGCTGAAATTGATGAGGACGCCGACCCCGACGTGGAGGCCGATGGGTCCGGCCGAGTTGTATGCCCCGATTTCGAACAGCGAGGAGGCGCCGAGGTAGGGCAGAATGGTCACTCGCGGTAGCGAGATATTATACCCGATTCCCGCATCAATCGAAGTCACGATTTCATAGGCCGGGAACAGGGTCGGAAACAGTCCAACAGCGAAGTTCGGGCTGAGCCCGCCGGCATTGAGTTGGGTAACGTGGAGTGTGACCGTGGTAAATCGATCCGCTTCCTCGGGAAGTCGGAACCGGTCCACGGTGAACCCCAGAGCCGGGCCGTCGGGAATCCTCATGTCATCCCGTTGGGCCATTGCCTGGTGGGTCACCAAGACACCGGCGAGGAGCGCGGCCCCGGCAATTACCGCCGGACGCCGACTCACCCGCCTGATCAACCACACTCCGAGTGCCAGGAGCGAGGACCCAACCATGATAGCGATCAGCGCCTTGCTGGAGAGATGCAGCTGAGTACCCAGCGCGATCACGGCCAGGTACTGGGGGAAACGGCCCAGTGCGGTAGCCATGAGATGTCTCGAGAGGGGAAGACCGGCCATGGGTGAGAGCAGGCGGACCGGCCAGTACGGCAGCGGCGACCAGGCGCAGAGCCACACCGTGAAGGCCGGCCTCCGGCTGAACAGCCCTACTACCCGCTGCACCATCCGCCCACCAGTGACGCGTTGCGCCGTGCGGGTCTTGAGCAGCTCCTGATGCAGGTGGTAGTTGAGATACTCCACGAAGACGACACCGGCCGTGCCGAGCAGCGCGGTGGTGAGCGGCCCCAGGAACAGGCTGAAGTAGATGAGCAGGGGTTCGTACGTCGCGGGCAAAACCGGAGAAAGCGGCCCGTTCACCACCACGGTGACCAGCAGGAAGACCACGAAGGAGGCCGCTCCCGGAACCAGGAGCACTACCGGCATGCTGACCAGCGCCAGGAGGCCGCACACCCGGAGAACCCCGTCGCCAACCGCGGTCCCCCGGCGCCGACTCATGATCGCGAACCGCCTGGCGGTCGTCCCGGAGTCGGCAGGCAGCGAAAGCGCGGCGTCGGTCACAAAATCCCCTGGGAAGGCTCGACCAGCGCCAAGGCGATGCTGAGCCCGATCAGGACCCAGAGACTCACGTAGACCGGGACAAACCGCTTCCGCTTCTGGTACATCTCGGGATGCCGCACCGGCTTGCCCTCGAATTTTCCGGGCGCCTTGTACCGGTTGAAGAACTTCTTGTAGGTCTCGATGCTGGCGATGGTGAACCCAAGGGCGCCCAGCGCGATGAGATCGTAGTTCGTGGTAAACAGCGAGAGCAGAACCGCGAACCCGCCCGCGATGGCGGGGCTCCGGAAGAACTTGAAGAGCTGGAATCCTTCCAGGGGCGCATCCTTCCAGGCCCCTCCAAAGGCGGAGAGCCAGCCGACCGCGCTCCCGACCAGGATCACCATGACAATCGTAGGAAGCGGCAGCCGGGCGGAGCCCAGGAAGTGCACTCCGGTGAACGCGGCACCGATCAGGACGACATATGCCGCTCCCGCGAGCCAGCGCAGTCCCTGGCTCTGCACGATTCGTCCGCCCACGGCGAAGGCCATCGGGATGAAATACTTGGTCTGGTCCTCCTTCCGGATGAACACCTTGTAGAACTCGAAGAGACCCCGCTCCAGCACGTAGGTAACGCCGAACAGGATCACCAGCGAGCCGGCGCGGAACATGTCGAGCCCGAGGACCCACTGGGTGGCGACCGCCAGACCGCCGGCCTGGAACACGCTGCGCAGGTACTTGTTCATACTGAAACCCTCATACACCGAATCCTTATACATCCCCCACGTCGCGGCGTGAGCACCAGCAGCGAGACCAACCAGCAGGGCAATGAGGTAGGACACGGGATCTCCAGGTTGGGGAATGATGATCGTGAACGCGCTCATGGCCGGGCGGCCACGGCTCGATGGGCGACCAGCTGCACCGCCAGGCTCACCACGTCCGGCCGTTCCTCCTGGAGGAAATGACCGGCGCCGGCAATTTCTTCGATCGAGAAGTCGGGAAGTTCGGCTCGCAACCGGAGGACTTCGGCGCGGCCGATGCCGCCGTTGTGCGGAGCTGTTCCCACGAGCAAGCGGACGGGACATGCAATTCGGTGAAGGTTAGGTGCCAGCCGTTCGGGCTCGCGGGCTCCGGCCATCTGGAGATAGGCGCGCAGCGTCCCGTCCAGATCCGTGGCCTGCCCGGAGGTGTAGCCGGCGATGACCTCATCCGTCACCCAACTGGTATCGGCCGACCCGGCGATCATCTCCTTGCGCAGTTCCCTGCGCACCAGCCGGATCCCACCGAGCATCTTGACCCAGGGAGCGAACCGCATTGCGCGACGGAAGCCCGGCGTGGCGGCGGCCTCAGCGGGCCCGCCATCGAGCGACACGATTCCCCGCACCAGATCGGGATGCCGATACGCGAGTCGAAGCGCGATCGAGGCGCCCACGGCATGGGCCACCACGATCGCCTGGCGAATCCCCAGCCGGCCCATCGCCGTGGCTACGCGATCACTCTGGGCGGTGAGCGAGTAGTCCGCCCGCGAAGGCCGTGACGCGTTGCCGAGACCGAGCGGCTCAATCACTACCGTTTGAAAGCCGGATTCGATCAGTGCGCTGGTAACCCGACGATAACTGTAGGCGGAGCCAAGCAGGCCTGGCAGCAAGACGACGGGGGCTCCCTCGCCTTGGATCGTCACGTGCAGCGATTCGCCTTCGGCGACCGCGATCTGAAAGATTCGAGGGATCGGGGCGGACTGGGTCGGCCACTGCGTGGCATTTGCCACTGGCGGAAGCGCCAGAACCAGAGAGAGTTCGAGCATGAGAGTTCGGATTCGGGTCACTGGGGCCTCCCCATTTCCTGCGCCATTGCCGTCCCTACAGGCCGTCGGTACGTTCCCAACCTGACGCGCCACCCAAACCTGAGCGTGACCTGCCCATCCATCCCTCCCCCTGGCGCCACCCATGATCGAGCTCCGCACGCTGGGGGCTCTGGACCTCCGGAAGCAGGGCAAGGAGGTCCGGGCGGTACTGCAGCAGCCCAAGCGGCTCGGCCTCCTCGCCTACCTCGCCATGGCGACGCCACGCCGCTTTCATCGCCGTGACGCGCTGCTGGGGATGTTCTGGTCGGAGCTGGACCAGAGTCACGCCCGGGCCGCCTTGCGCCGGGCGCTGTATTTCCTGCGCCAGGCGCTGGGAGACGAGGCGGTGGTGGGACGGGGGGATGAAGAGCTGGCGGTCGCCGAGTCGCTCTGGAGTGACGTCGGCGAGTTCGAGGCAGCGGTCGCGGCCGGCGATTTCAGGAAGGCCGCTGAGCTTTATCGGGGTGATCTGCTGGAAGGATTCTACGTCTCGCAGGCGCCGGAGTTCGAGCGCTGGCTCGACCTGCAGCGCTCCCACCTCCGGGAGCAGGCCGCCCTGGCGCTGAAGGCACTGACCGAGGAGGCGGAACGAAACCGGGAGTGGGATGCCGCCGCCGGCTGGGCCCGGCGCGCCGCCGCGCTCTCGCCGTACGACGAGGCCGCTTTCCGGAAGACCCTTTCCCTGCTGGAACGCACCGGCGACCGGTCCGGCGTCATCAAGGCCTATGATGAATTCGCCGCCCGGCTGCTCAGCGCGTACGAGATCGAACCCTCGCCGGAAACCCGGGACTACGTCGCCGAGCTGCGCGCCCAGGACAATGCCCCGCGAGCCACCCCCTCCAGGCCCCGCGAATCGCCCGCTGAAGCACCACTCCCGCTCGATCCCCGGTCCGTTGCCGTGCTGCCCTTCACGGTGCGGGGCAACAGCGAGCTCAACTACCTGGCCGAAGGCATGGTGGACCTGCTGAGCACCAAGCTCGAAGGGGCCGGCGACCTGAGGACGATCGATCCCCGCTCGCTGCTGAGCGCGCTCGCGCATCGGGACGATGCCGGCGTCACACCGGAAACCGGGCGGGCCATCGGCCACCACTTCGGCGCCGGGTCATTTCTGCTCGGCAGCATTGTCGCCGCGGGCGGCCAGCTGGAGATGAGCGCGTCGCTCTTCAAGACCGATGGGGACGCGGTCGCGACGGCGGAAGCGCGGGGTGAAGCGGAGAGCGACATCTTCGCCATGGTGGACGAGCTGGCCCGGCAGCTTCTGGGGGGGCGGAGCCGCGCACCGAGAGGAAGACTCACGAGACTGGCCGCGCTCACGACCGGGAGCCTTCCCGCGCTCAAGGCCTACCTCAGGGGAGAGCACGACCTGAGGCAGGTGAAGTATCTCACCGCGCTGGACGGGTTTCAGCAGGCCATCTCGGCGGACCCGGAGTTTGCGCTGGCCTACTACCGGATGGCAGCCGCGACCGCGGCCAGCGCGATGCCGGAGCTGGCGCGGGAAGCCGCGGCCAAAGCCAACGACCTCAGGGATCGGCTCGCGCCGCGCGACCGGATCCTGCTCGATGCCCAGCGAGCCTGGCTGGCCGGGGCTACCGGTGAAGCCGAGAGCCTCTACCAGGCAACGGTGACCAATTACCCTGACGACCTCGAAGCCTGGTTTCTCCTGGGCGACCTGCGCTTCCACTCCAATCCGCTTCGCGGCAGGTCGGTGGTCGAGGCCAAGCCGGCGTTCGAACGCGCCGTGGCCCTGGATCCCGATCACGTGACAGCGCTGGTCCACCTGGTGCGGATTGCGGCGCTGGAAGGGAACGCGACCGAACGGGACCGGCTCATTGCGCGGGTGATAGGCTTAAGCCCGGAAGGGGACCGGGCGATGCCGATGGAGGCGCTCCGCGCCTTTGCGCAGCGGGATCGCAAGGCGATGGAGACAGTCAGCGCCCGATTACAGGAGGCTCGGCCGCTGGTCGCTGGAGTCGCCTTCGCCGACATCGCGCTGTACTCGGGCAACCTTGCCGGCGCCGAGCAGCTGGGACGCTCCGTGATGCGCACCGTGCGCGACGGCGAACTCCGGGCACTCGGCCATATCGTGCTGGCTCACGTGCTGGGGGCGCTGGGCCGGTGGAAGGAAGCCCGGGCCGAGCTGCTTGCCGCAGAGCCGACGGCGCCGGCCTGGGCGCTGGAAGTCCGCGCGCTGTTCTCCGCCCTGCCTTTCGCCCCGGTGGACGCGCCCGACCTGGCGGCCGACCGCGCGGCCCTCGACGCGTGGAATCCCAACACCGCCCAACCGCATCATCACATCGCCTTTGCGGCGCACAACGGGGTGCATCCCCACCTGCGGGAATACCTGCGCGGGCTGCTGGCAATGAGAGCGGACGACG
>JBDTTZ010000455.1:0-3509 GCA_040008015.1 Gemmatimonadota bacterium | reverse complement strand
GGGGGCGTGACGTTGTTCAATAAGCTCTTTAAGAGGTGAGCCCTGATGTGATCGCGTATCGCATATGGCATATGGCGGTTCCGAGAGGACTTCTGCGTCCATTGCGAGCCCGCGATATGCGATATGCGATAAGCCGGTTCATATGAAACGCTATCCCGCCTTCGATCCGCCCGAGTATCTCAACTGGACCCCCGACCCCGCGCTGGTTCGCCAGTTCAAAGAGACGGTCGGTTCGGATCCCGCCCGCGCGAGAATCATCGCGACACTCTCCGCTGACCAGCTGGTCGATCTCTACCGCCGGCTGCTCCGGGCCCGGCTCCATGACATCGGGCTCAAGCGCTGGGTGCGCCAGGGCGTGATTTCCAAGGCGTGGCTGGGAACCGGGGAAGAGGCGACCACGGTGGGACCGGTGTTTGCCCTCGACAAGAGCCGCGACTACGCGGCGCCCATGATCCGCAACGCCTCCGCCTGTTGTGATATGGGCATGCCGCTCTCCGACATGTACCGCGGCTACCTCGGCACCGCCAACTCGCCTTCCAGGGGTCGCGATCTCCACATCGGCGCGGCCGAGCACCACGTCATCTCCCCGGTTTCCCCGGTGGGTACCATGGTACCGGTCTGCCTGGGCATCGCGCTCTATGGCCAGATCACCCGCCGGCCCCTGGTGGCGATGACCTGGATAGGAGATGGGTCGGCCAAGATAGGGGTGGCGCACGAAGGGCTCAACTTCGCCGCGGTCCGCAAGGCGCCGGTCATCTTCATCATCCAGAACAACCAGGTTGCACTGGGTACCCGGCTCAACCAGCATCACCTGGCGCCCGACTTCAACGATTGGCCGGAAGCCTATGGCGTGCCGGGCTGGAGCTTCGACGGCAACAACGTGCTCGACGCCTACGCCGCCACGAAGGAGGCGGTTGCCGTTTGCCTGGCCGGCGAAGGGCCGGTCATCCTGATCGCGGAAACCTTCCGCATGGGTGGCCACGCCACCCACGACGAGCGCGAGGCGAGAGAGACGTTCCCGGCCGAGCTGTTTCAGACCTGGGGCAAGCGGGACCCGATCGGGTTGTACGAGGAATACCTGAAGGGACTGGGCGTGAGTGTCGAGCAGCTGGAGGGAATCGAGGTCGAGGTGGAAGCCGAGGTAGACAAGGCGGCTCTGGACGCATTGGCCGATCGCGAAAAGCTGCCGAAACCGGAAAGCGCGCTAGAAGGCGTGTATTCGGATTGATACGGTTGATCAAACAGCTCAACGCTTTTTTCTTTGTGACTTTGCGTCTTTGCGTTGACAATGTCGTACCGAACAAATCTCAAACAGCGAGTAGCGACATGTTCACATCACAATCCTCGAGCCGAGGCGCGGTTTCTTACACCCTGATCGCACTTCTTGCTGCAGGGGTCGGTGCGCTGGGGACGTGGGTCGTGCAGGGCGGCCACCGGGCAGCCGCACTCGATGCGGTGACGACCCACGGAGAATGGGTCTATATCAAACGGGGAAGCGACTCCATCCGGGCCTACGTGGCTTACCCGGAGCGGCGAGACCAGGCGCCGGGGATCATCGTGATTCACGAGATCTTCGGGCTCAGCGATTGGGAGCCAACGGTGGTAGACCGGCTCGCCAGGGAGGGCTACGTCGCGATTGTGCCGGATCTCCTGTCCTCCAGGTACGGGATGACGCCGGCCAACCCCGACTCGGGCCGCAAACTGGTGCCCACGCTGGAGCCGGATCGCATCACTGCCGATCTCGATGCCACGTATGCGTACCTGAATGGCTTGCCGGCGGTGCACCAGGACGAGATCGGGACGATCGGCTTCTGCTGGGGCGGGGGACAGAGTTTTCGTTACGCGACGGACAACCCCAACCTGAAGGCCGCAGTGGTGTGCTATGGCCCGCCCTCAGATTCCGCCGCCATGGCGAAGATCAATGCCAGGGTCCTTGGCGTGTACGGGGAGAGCGATGCCCGCATCGGTGCGACCATTCCTGATGCGGACCGGATCATGAAATCGCTGGGGAAATCCTATTCGTACGACACGTATGCCGGTACCGGCCACGGATTTCTGCGCCCGGGCCGCCAGGGCAGCGACGGGCCCCAGGTCGAGAGTGCGTGGACCCGGATTCTCGCTTTTTATCAGGAAACTCTCAACAAGTAACAGCAAGTAACCGAAAGTAGCTGCATGTAACCGAAAATATCTGTAAGTAAGTGCGATGGTGTTGTATGCAGTTACTTTCCTCTACTTGCAGTTACCTTCTCCTACTTTCTTTTACTTTCAGCTATGATCCAACATATCGTTCTGTTCAAGTTCAAAGACTCGGCAACCCCGGGCCAGATCGTCGAGGCCCGGGATGCGTTGCTAGCCATGAAGAAGGGGATTCCGGAAATCCACGCCGTGCATTTCGGGCCCAACCTCGGGCCCAGCGTCGATCACTACAGTCACGTCCTGATCGTCGAGTGCGCGGATATGGCGGCGGTGCAGCGGTATCTCGATCATCCAGTGCATCGACAGACGATCGCCCAGTATGTGGCGCCAATTCGGGGAGCGAGGCTGGCCGCGGATCTGGAAACACAGAAAACATAGGGGCGGGCCTGAGACCCGTCCTGAGGCCCGCCCCGAGGCCTCCGCCCCCTATATGGGGAATATCGCCATTGAAACGCTGAAACCAGTAACCCAATTGCCGCAGAACGGTTCCTTCTTACGCGTGATATGCCAGGGTGAGATTCGATGATTGCGCTTCTTCTGCTTCTTCAGGCAACACCCATCGCTCCCGCCAATACGCCGAGGCCGGCGCACGATGCCGTGGGGTACAATGTTCGGATCACCATCCCCGACTCAGGAAAAGAAATCCGGGCCGACACCTATACCTTGTGGCGCCTGCTCTCCGCCGATCCTATCCGGGTCGAGCTGGACACCGCCCTCCATGTGGACAAGGTCACCCTCGATGACCGGACGATCACGAACTGGCGGCGGGATGGGGAGCTGATTCTCATCCCGCATCGCCACGCGATCGGTGACCATGTACAAACCGTCATCTCGTATCACGGCACACCGTGGGACGGCCTGGTCATCAGGGACAGCGCCGGCGTTCGGACCATCTTCGCCGACAACTGGCCCAATCGCGCCCACCGCTGGTTCCCCAGCCAGGACTACCCCAGCGACAAGGCGACCGCCGAGTTCCATGTGAACGTGGCGTCGGAGTACCAGGTGATCGCCAACGGGGAGCTGGCGGGCCGCGGCTCGGCGGATGCCGGGCACAGCACCTGGTTCTTCCAGACCCGGAAACCGATCCCGGTCTACACCATGGTGATCGGAGTCGCGAAGATGGCGCGCACCTCGATGGGTGAGGGCGGGTGCGCGGTTCGCTGCGTCCCGCTCGAGGTGCTGACCTATCCGGCGGATTCCGCCTACGCCGTCACCGGACCGTTTCGCCGGGTGAAAGAGATCCTGGACTACTTCACGGGAGTGATCGGCGAGTTTCCCTATTCGCGGCTCACCCACGTCCAGTCCAGCACCAT
>JBDTTZ010000454.1:0-12267 GCA_040008015.1 Gemmatimonadota bacterium | reverse complement strand
GCGCGATGATGGCTCCGGTCAGGCCGAGCAATGCCGCCAGCAGAATCATCAGGGGCCCCTTGAGACTGCCGAACTGGGCCACCATCACCAGGAGCACCGCGCCCACCGCAAGAGTCGCCACCACCAGCAGCTGCTTGAAGGAAGCACGCTGGCTGGCGTATTGGCCTCCCAGCTCCAGCGTGACCCCGGGCGGCAACGGAACTCTCGCCACCCGGGCGCGAACTTCCTTCATGACGCTTCCCAGGTTCGACGTGTGGGGGTCGATGGCGCCAGTCACCGCCACCATGGGGCGCAGGTTCTCCCGCGTCAGCTCGCTGACTTCCGTGGTGTCCCTGACTTGCCCCAGCTGGCCGAGGGGCTCCCAGCCATCGGGGCCGATGACCGGAAGCACGCTGAGGACATCGGGTCGGTAGCGGACACTGTCGGGGAGCCGAACCCGTACCGGAATCAGCCGATCCGGCTCCCGTACCGACCCGGCTTCCAGCCCGAAGAGCGCAGCCCGGGCCTGAGTCGCAACCTCGTCCGGCGTCAATCCCAGTCGAGTCACCCTGACCGGATCCAGCTGGGCTTTGACTTCGGGCAGGTCGCCCTGGATGCCATTGAACAGGTCCACCAGCCCCGGGATGTTCTCGATGGAGTCGGCGATCATCCCGGCGGCGAGTTCGGCGACTCGCACATCAGGATTGAACAGCTTGATCTCCACCGGATTGGGAGCGCCGGCGAGGTCGCCCAGCACATCCTGCTGGGCCTGCAGGAACTCCACTCGCATGGCCGGCAGGGCGGTTTCGATACTCCCGCGCAGTCGGTCCATCACCTCGTACACGGAGAGATGCCGCTGGCCCCGCGGCTTGAGCATCACGGTCAGATCGCCGGTGTTCGGCGCAGTGGCGAAGAAGCCGAGCTCGGCGCCGGTGCGCCGGGTGAATCGCTCGATCTCGTTATCCTCACTGAGGATCTTCTCCAGGACCCCGAGTTGCCGATCGGTCTCCGCCAGCGACGTCCCGGTCGGCGTCCAGTAATCCAGGATGAAGCTTCCTTCGTCCATCTCGGGCAGAAATCCGGTGCCCAGGGTGCGGTAGATTGCGAAGGTGGCCACGGCCATCATGACGCCGGCGACCAACGCGACCCATGACCGGTCCAGCACCCAGCGAATGGACCTGGTGTAAACCCGGGTGAGTGGCTCCAGCGAGAGGGGGAGCCACCGCGAGATCCACGACTCGTGGTTGGGCGGCTTTTCCTTGAGCGCGAAGGGCGTCAGGGCGGGAATCAGGCCGACGGCGTACACCAGCGAAAGCAGCACCGCCATGGCCAGCGCCACGGACAGCGACCGAAAGAATTGCCCGACCACGCCTTCGAGCAGGCTCAGGGGGAGAAACACCACGACCGTGGTCAAGGTGGAGCTGGTCACCGGCGCAATGATCTCATCCACGGCCTTTTCCGCATAGGCGGAGCTCGGTTCGTTCGGATGGAGGGCCCGGTAGCGCTCCATGTTTTCGACCACCACCACGGCGTCGTCGATGACCAGGCCGATCGCCACGGCGAGTCCTCCCAATGACATCAGGTTCAGCGAATCACCGAAGAACGCCAATCCGGCAAAACTGCCGGCAATCGCCAGCGGCAGGGTAATCGCCGCCACCAGCGTAATCCGGACCCGCCCCAGGAACGCACCCAGGATCAGCACCGCGAGCACGCTACCGATGAGCATCGCGTCACGAATGCTCGCGATGGAATCCCGCACCAGCTCGGCATGATCAGAAACCAGATCGAGGCGGATACCCGCGGGGAGACCCGGCCGGAGCGAGTCGATCGTAGCGAGGACCCCGCGCTCCACCTGCAGCATGTTCCCGTTGGGCTGGCGTGAGACGTTGATGAGCGCGGCCGGCTGGCCGTTGCCTCGCGCCAGTTCAAACTGGTCCTGCCCGCCATAACTGACTCGCCCCAGGTCACGGACCCGAACCGGGAAATTCCCCTCGCGCCGCACCACCAGATCGGCGACCGCGTCGGGGGTGGCGGCCAGGTTCGAAACGATGACGCTGAACTGCCGGTATTCGCGGTCTACCCGGCCCGCCGGGGAAATGATATTGGCGGCTTTGATCGCGTCCGCCACCTCCGTCACACCGATGTGGTGGCTAATCAGCGCGGAGGGATTCAGGATCACCGAGACCTCGCGCACCAGTCCGCCCTGGACCTCCACCTCCCCCACGTCCGCTACGCGCGCCAGTCGCGGACGGATGGTGAATTGAGCCAGATCGCGCAGCACGAACGGATCTCCACCGGTCAGCTCGAACTGCATCATCGGAAACAACGACGGCGTCATCCGCTCTACCGTGATCTCGAGCCCGGCGGGCAGCTCAGACTGGAGAGTCGCGAGTTTTCCCTGAACCTGTTGCAAGGCAAACTGCATGTCCGCGCCGGGACGGAAGTCGAGGCTCAATTCGGTCGCCCCGCGCACCGTCCGGGTCCGGGTTTTCCGCAGGTCGATGACGCCGCTCAACCCCTCTTCGATAGGCCGGGTAACCGCAACCACCATGTCGCGTGGCTCAAAGGTGCCGCCGCGCACCACGATGGCGATCCGGGGAAAGGTGGCTTCGGGGTAGACGCCGGCAGGCAACCGGGTCAGGGCAAAGAGACCGGCCACGGTCAGCATTCCGGTGCCCAGGAATACCGCCGCCCGGTGGTGAGAAGCAAACCGCGCGATACTCATGGAGACTTGGCGCTGTCGGCGACGGGCGTGGTGCCCGGCTCTCCCTGGCCGGGCATCACATGCATGCCGTCACTGAGGCCGTAGGCGCCGGTGGCAACGACCCGATCCCCCGGTTTGAGATCACCCGTGACCTCCACCAAACCGCCGGAGCGAAGCCTTACCTCCACGGGAATGGCCTTGACCGTTGAATCAGGCTGGACCACGAATACGGTAGGTGTGGCTCCCAGGACCACAACCGATGAATCGGAAACGAGCAACGCATTGGGATGGATACTGACGACCACCCGGGCCGTGGCACCGGCGCCGGGACGGAAACCCGGCGGCCGCCGCCGAAGCGTGATGACGACAGTGCCGGAATTGGTGATGGTGTCCACGGCGGGCGAAATCCCCTGCACCAGACCCTCCGCCGTATCAGCCGCGCCTTCGACGCTGATCGTGGCCGGCATGCCGGCATGAAGCCGGGCCAGCGCCGGCGTGGGCACCGTGGCGATGATCGTAAGAACCTTTCCGTTCACCACCTGAATCAGCGGCGCCCCGCTCGCCACTCGCTCTCCGGCATTGACCGTAATCGACTGAACGGCCCCACCGATCGGCGCCGTCACATTGGTCCGCGACAGCAGGCTCTCGGCGGCATCCGCGGCAGCCTCGGCGGCGGTCGCAGCGGCGTCGGCTTCTTCCAGCTGCTTGCGCGAGCTCACCCCCGCCTGGAACAGCTCCCGCTGCCGCTCGACATTCTGCTTCGCCGCGACGGCCTGGGCTCGCGCGGAACGAGCCTGGGCCTGGAGATCCGGAGCGTCCACCGTGAGCAGGTGCTGCCCGCGCCCGACCTGCTGACCCACCTGCACCGCGATGTTGCGCACCACGCCATCGGCCGGCGCGGTGAGCGTCGCCTCTCCGCCGGGTGGCGGAGTAAGGCGGCCGACCAGGTCGAGGGTTTCCGCGATAGAGTCCTGTCGCACCTCCTGAATCGACACCGGTACCCGGTGTACCACCTCCGGATCATCGCCGCTCCGGGAACATGCGACGGCAAGAACAAGGATCAGATACCGCTTCATTGCGTCACCCCCAGCAGGCTGCTCCAAGTCGCCCGCGCCTCCTGAAACGCCATCAGATCTTCCACCATGCTGATTGCGATCTCCCGCTCAACCCGCAAGGCGTCGAGCAATGGAATGACTCCCGTTTCACCCAGCTGATAGCCCCGTGCAGTCCGTTCCCGAATCCGCCGGGCAGTGGGAAGCAGGGAGTCGCGGTCGATCCGGGCCCGAATCCTGGTCTCTTCGATGCGGACCCGGGTCTCCGCCAGCTGGCCCCGAAGCTCGGAGCGCGCCTCGGCCAGCAGCGCGGTGGCTTCGTCCTGGTCGGCTTGCGCGCTGGCAATCTGGGCGCCGGAAAGGTTCCAGAGCGGGATCGGGACGGAGATGCCCACCAGCCAGAGTTTCTTTCCGGGCAGGGTCGGATCGTCCCAATCCACACCGACCTCGAGGGCCGGAACCGGAAAGCGGCCCACGACGGCGCTCCGGCGGCGCAGTCCGGCGGCAGCGGAATCCGCCAGCCGCGCCTGGAGACTGGGGACCCTGGGCTCCGGCGGCGCGGCAATCAGGGCCAGCTCGATTCCTTCATCGAGTCGCCCGCTCAATGGCGGAAGGCTGTCCGTTTCCGGCCACGCGATCAGCCGACGGAGTTGCGCCAATCCAGCCGCCCGGTCTTCCCGTCCCCGAGACAGTGCCTGCCGGGTCCGTGAAGCCTCCAGGCCCAGCTGCTCGGCCTCCAGCTCGGAAATGTCACCGTGACGCAACCGTTCCCGGGCAATGGCTCCGAGAGAATCGGCGATCAGCGCCTGCTCATTCAGCAGCACCAGTGCTTCCTGCGCGCCGAGCGCGCGGTAGAACACGGTCGCCGTCGCCGAGGCGATCTCTGCTGCGGTGACCGCCGAATCCGCCAGGGCCGCTTCCACGCTGGACCGGGCCGCCGCCACCGACGCGCCGCGGAACAACAGCCAATCGAACGATTGCTGGACGGTGAAATGTTGCCGGGGGGTATCATCGGTATAGCTGTACCCGGCCGTCGGGTTGGGAATCTGGCCCGCGATCCTGGCACCCGCTCGAGCGCGATTGACCGCGGCGGCCGACACCCGGATCTGGCCCCGGGCCTGGAGAGCGCGGCTCACCGCGGCCGTCGCCGTGAGCGAGTCCGGCCCACCATAGTGCGGACTCCCCTCTCCCAGTATGGGAGAGGGGCCGGGGGTGAGGGCTTGCAGCAGTACCAGCAACATTGAAACGATCATGGCTATGCCGACTCCTCCGGTCTCGCCGGAATTCGGATCCACACCCGGTTGAGCTCGCCCACCCGTCCAACCTGAAGAGTTCCCCCGTGCTGTTCCGCGATCCAGCGCACAACCTGCAGGCCTACTCCATGATCCTCGTGATCGGGCTCCAGGGGGGGACCATCGCGTTCGGGAATCGGCGGGCCGCCACTCTCGACCCAAATCACACCGAGTCCGTTCTCCTGGCGGGTCCCCACCCGGACGACCTGGTCATCACCGTGGCGGCAGGCGTTCTCCAGCAGCTCGACCAGTGCCTCCCGCAGCAATCCCTCGTCGCCCCGCACCACGACGGGAGCCGCCTCGGTCAGCTCGAGATGATGCCCCGACTCGGTGAACCGGCTTCGCATGAGGTCGGTGCTCTCCAGGGCCAGGCCATCCAGCTCCACGTCCTGAAACAGGGTGACGCGCTCGCCGGAGCGGGCTTGCGCCAGGAGAAAGAGATCGTCCACCCGGCGTCGCATCTGTTCCGCCGCGAGCCTGATGCGTTGCATTGCTGGGACCGGCTGGCCGGAGGCATCGCGGCTTAACGACGCTTCGCCGAGCACCAGCGTCAACGGAGTCCGGATCTGGTGAGCGGCCTGGCGGAGGAACTTTCGATTGGCATCGCGGAACGCCGCCAGCCGGTCGAGCAACCGGTTGAACTGCACGGCCACCGAGTCCAGCTCGTCGGGCACGGCATTGACCGGCAGCCGGCCATCGAGCCGGTCAACGTCGAGGGAGGCGACCTGGGCTTCCAGCTCGCGAACCGGCTGCAGCGCCCGGGCCACCAGCACGTATCCGACGACGATAGAGAGGAGGATCGCGATGGGCGCGCTGATCACGAGCCACAGCAGCAAGGCTCCTATTTCACCGGCAATCGGAGCGGTCGATGCAGCGACCACGCCGCGATAGCCTTTCATCTCGGGTGATGAGGCCACCGCCAAACGTACCGGGAAGTTCTCACCGTCGGGAAGCTCCCATACCGCGCGGTCACCCGGCTCGAGCGGTCCACCTATTATGGTGCGAAGGGCCGGACTCCCACCGGTCGCGATGACCGCGCCTTCGGGGTCGAGCACGGCAAGGCCAAAATCCCGGGTCGGCCACTCCTCCAGTGTCGCTCGCGCAACGTCCGTGATGCGACCGTCCCCCTCGCGCAACTCGTTGGTGATCGCGACCGCGAGCTCCTGCGATTCCGCCTGGAGCGCCTGGTTGAAACGATGGCTGAACTGGGTTCGCAGGTAGCCGTAAAGGATGAGATTCAGCAGCGCGAGCACCGCGAGAAACGTGAGCGCAAAGGTGGCGGCGAGACGAACCCTGAGCCGGCTGAGTCTCACGCTTCTCCGGGTTCCCGCTCGCTCAGCATGTAGCCGCCCCCTCGGATGGTGTGAATCAGCGGGCGAGCCCCTCCCGCTTCGAGCTTCCGACGCACCCGCCCCACCAGCACGTCCACGGCGTTGGCGACCGGTTCGAAATTGTCATCCCAGACATGCTCAAGAATTTGCGCCCGGGTGAGCAGCCGGCCGGGATTGCGCAAGGCGTACTCCAGGAATGCGAACTCCCGCGCGGTGAGGCGAATCCTGTTCCCGGCCCTGTTGGCGGAGCGGGCCGCGGGATCCAGCTCGAGGTCGTCGTAGTGCAGCACCGGGGACAGGGCCGATGGAGGCCGCCGCGCCAGGGCGCGCAGCCTCGCCATCAGCTCTTCCGCCGCGAAAGGCTTGGCAAGGTAATCGTCCGCCCCGGCGTCGAGTCCTTCGACTCGATCGCTCAGGGCGTTGCGAGCGGTTAGCATCAGGATCGGGGTCTGCCGGCCTTCGCTGCGCCAGCGGCGGCAGAGCTCGATGCCCGTGAGATCGGGGAGGCCGACGTCCACGATCACCAGGTCATAGTCGTTCATCGACATCGCGAGCAAGGCCGCCGACCCGTTGGCGACCAGGTCGGCGGCCCAGCCTCCTTCGCGGAGCGTGCGGGCGACCAGGTCAGCCACCCGCGCATCGTCTTCCACCACCAGAACCCGCATGTCACTCCGATTCCTGGCGCACTACTGTGCGCCCTTCCTTCAATCGTTCTCGTGCTCGACTCCGACCACTGCTCCAGTCTTGGCGTCTACCAGAACTTCTTCGACGCCGGCTTTGCCTTCGACCTTGATGAGAAAGACGTAGACCAGTTTGCCATCCTCCTGCTCGATCTCCGACTCCTTCACCTTCCCATTGGGAACCCGCCGCATCGCCACGTTCCGGGCGCTGTCCGGGGTGATGGCTGCCTGGCGCAGGAGACCGGGTGACTCTTCCTTCATGCCTCCTTCGGGGTGCGCCTCGGCCGCTTCCCGGGCCTCGTCCTCTCCGTTCTCATGCTCCATCTTCACGACCGCGCCGGTGTTGGCGTCGACGTGCACCTCCTCGATACCCTCTTTCCCGTCGACCTTGATGTCGAAGGAATAAATCAGGGTTCCGTGCTCCCGCTCCAGTTCGGCACTCTCGATCCTGCCGCCCGGCACCCGCCGGAGCGCCGTGCGCTGCGCGCTATCGGCCTTCACCCTGGCCTGAGCGAGCATGCCGGGTTCTTCCTCCTTCACCTGCGCGGAGAGGGGAACCGCTATGACTGCAAGCAGCAGTAGCGCAGTGAGGATGGTCAGTTTGCTCATGAGTAGCTCCATAAAGGGAGGCCGAAGGATAGGCCCACGGAGTGACGGCAGGATGACAGCGGGATGGGAGCTACATCACACCTTTTTGCGCCGTCCCCGGATCGCCTGCTCGATGCCGGCGGCACGGGCCAGGTCCCGGTGAATCCGCGATACCCGCTCGACCTGCCCCTTGGCCGGGAATCGCTCGTAGAAACCGGTCGCCTTGAAATCTGCTTTCCGTTCCCGCCATGGCATGAGGCGCTGGGTCCAGCGCTTCACCCGCTCTTCTTCGATGTCTTCTTCCGCGGACAGGTCGGCACAGACCCGAATCATCGCCTTCAGGGTGACGGAATTGGTAATGAAGTAGTTGGCATTCCCCCAGGCGTCGCCCCAGACGTTCTCCGCCGCCTTGAAGAAGTCGCGGATCACTCGATAGAACCGCTCGACATGGCGCCGCTCGGTCCCGGTCCGCTGGATCGAGCGCCAGTCGGCGTGCACCCAGCGATGGACTTCGTTGAACAGCTCGGCCTGCAGGATCCACTTTTCCTGCTTGCTCCGGCCGCCCAGCCGGTTGATCCGGTAGCGGAGGGGGCTGTCCCCTTCCTTATAGAGCATCTCCACGACCCGGGCAGAATACTTCTTGTCGGGGTCGGCCCAGGAAACCTTCTCGTACAGGTCAACCAGGTGGCTCTTGTTGATCCGGGTGGGGGTGGAGTTGATGATGACGAACATCTCGGTGGCAAAATCTTCGCTCTTCCCGTCGAAGATCACGCAGGGCACATGCAGGCTCGCCGCCTCCTCGGGCCGTTCGTTGCGGTAGAAATGGAGTGCGGCCAGTCGGTGTTGGCCGTCAATGATCAGGAACTTGCCGGCCGGCTGGGTCAGGATGCCCAGGCTCTCATCCCCCGAGCGGGGCGTGAACCGGAGCCGTTCGGCGGTGAACAGGAGCACGGTGCCGGGGATGGGCGGCTGGTGCACCGCGTTTTCGTAGAAATTCTTGATCGCCCGGACCTTGCCTCGGGACAAGGAGCGCTGGAACGCGCCCTCGGAGTGCTCGACCTTGGAGATGAACTGCGCGATGTCATCATCGTCGGGCACCGTCTCCGGAGCGATCTGCTCCCCTTCCCCGTAGAACCGGCTGATGAAGCGCACCTTGTCGAGCAGTTCGGACGCGGGGTAGGCGGCAAAATAGAAGACGCTATCCTTCTGTCGAACCTGAGTTGCCAGCATACAGCACCCTCCAGGAAGAGGCTGATTCCGTCTCAGTACTCAGTACCCTGCGTGTGCGGCTGTTTAATACTACGTGAATCGAGCCTTGAGGCTAGAGAGCCACCTCTCTGGCCCAGGCGAGAGTGGCCCGCACCCCGCGATCCCATTCCCGTTGCCGCTCGCCCCGCTCAGCCGCGGTCATTCGAGGCTCGAAGCGATCGAACCGGCGGCCGGCCAGGAAATCGTCGGTCCCCTTCCACACTCCCAGCGCCATGCCGGCCAGCCCGGCCGCACCCAGCGCCGTAGTCTCCACCATGTCCGGACGCTCTACGGGAATCCCCAGTACATCGGACTGGAACTGCATCAGCCAGTCGTTCGCCGCGGCGCCACCGTCGACCCGGAGCGTGGAAATTGGTGCACCTGCGTCGGCCGCCATTGCCCGCACCAGGTCGGCGCTGCTCCAGGCCATCGACTCCAGGGCCGCCCGCACCAGGTGCGCCCGGGTGGTTCCCCGGGTTATTCCCAGGACGGTGCCGCGCGCAGCGGTCTCCCAGTGTGGAGAGCCCAGGCCGACAAACGCGGGAACGAACGTCACCCCGCCGGTATCGGGGACCCCGCGCGCCAGCGCCTCGGTTTCACCCGCCGAGGCGATGAGTCCCAGTCCATCGCGCAGCCACTGCACTGCGGCACCGGCGATGAAGACACTCCCCTCCAGGGCGTAGGCCGGCTCGCCGCGGGGACCGCACGCCGCGGTGGCCAGCAGGCCGTGCTTGGAATGGGCCCGCACATCCCCGGTATGCTCCAGCAGAAAGGCGCCGGTGCCATAGGTGTTCTTCGCCGCGCCGGGCCGGCAGCACCCCTGGCCGAAAAGTGCGGCTTGCTGGTCGCCGGCGATGCCGGCGATCGGCAACCCGGCCCCGAAGAACTCCGGGTCGGCCTCTCCCAGGATCCCGCTGGAAACCACGATCTCGGGCAGCAGCTCCCGGGGAATCCCGAAGAGCCCGAGCAGGTCCGGATCCCAGTCGCGGTTGGCCAGGTTGTACAGCATGGTGCGGGAAGCATTGGTGTAATCGGTAGCGTGAACCCGCCCCTTGGTCAGGCAGGCAACCAGCCAGCTGTCTACCGTCCCGCACGCCAGCCCGGCGGGGGGGTATTTCTTCAGCAGATATTCCAGCTTGGTGGCGGAGAAGTAGGGGTCGAGCTCCAGTCCGGTGCGCTCCCGGATCATCGCCTCCAGCCCGTCGAATCGCAGCGCGGCGCAGCGCGCGGCCGTACGCCGGTCCTGCCAGACGATCGCGGGACACACCGGGCGCAACGACCGACGCTCCCAGAGCACGACCGTTTCCCGCTGGTTGGTGATGCCGATCCCGACGGGTCGCTCGCCGGCAAGGGCGATAGCGTCACGCGCGGCTTCCAGAGTCACCCGCAAGATTTCCTGGGGATCGTGCTCCACCCAGCCCGGCTCGGGGAAGTACTGGGTGAATTCCCGGTATCCCCGCCCGAGCACCCGCCCGTCCTGGCTGATGACGAGCGCGGTGCTGCCGGTGGTGCCCTGGTCCAGCGCAAGGATGGATGGCATGCGTGGAGCAAGCTCTTTCGTGAAATCAGCCTTCAATCGCGAAATCGCGAAGAACAGCAGAAAATGCGAATTAACGCCTGTTGTCTTGAGATCCGTCCAATGGATTCGCGATTTCGCTTTTCTCGCGCCTTCGCGACAAAAAGCTAACCAACTGGAAGAAGACGACCACCCTACGGGTGGCCTGCCCTATCTCAGCCTGTCAAACTCCCCTGCCTTTAACACACCGGCATCGGTGATGTATCCGGCGATCAGCTCGGACGGCGTCACATCAAAGGCAGGATTCCAGGTCGGGACGTCCTCGGGGCCCGATCGGGTGTCGCCAAACCCGCGGACCTCCTCCGGGGAACGCTCTTCAATAGGAATCTCCCGTCCCGTGGGAGTCGCGAAGTCGAAGGTGGTGCGCGGGGCGGCGACGTAGAGCGGAACTCCGTGAGCGCGAGCGGCGAGGGCGACACCATACGTGCCGATCTTGTTCGCAACGTCGCCGTTCGCGGCGATCCGGTCCGCACCCACGATGGCGCAGTGGATATCGCCCCGGCGCATCCGGCTCGCCACCATCCCATCGGTAATGAGGGTGCAGGGGACACCACTCTGCATCAGCTCCCAGGCCGTGAGCCGGGCGCCCTGGAGCAGCGGCCGGGTTTCCGGGACGACAACCTGCACCTCGAGGCCCGAGCGGTGGGCGCAGTAAATCGGCGCCAGCGCCGTGCCCAGCCCGCCGGTCGCGAGAATGCCCGCGTTGCACTGGGTCATCACCGAGACCCCGGTACGAAGCAGCGGCTGGCCCGCGAAACCGATACGCTCGCACATCTGCCGGTCCTCTTCCCATATCGCGCTGGCTTCCGCCAGAAGTGCCGCATGCAGATCCCCCGCACTCGGATGGGCGGCGGCGCGCCGCCACATACGATCCACCGCCCAGGCAAGATTGACGGCGGTGGGGCGAGCCCGCCTGAGGGTCTCCGCGGCGTGGCGAACCCGGTCCCGCATCTCCGGCGCGCTCCCCTTCCCGCCTCGCGCGGCCAGGGTCACTCCCATGGCGCCGGCGATGCCGATCAGCGGGGCTCCCCGAACCCGGAGCATTTGAATGGCCTCGACCATCGCGTCCACCGAATCCAGCTCCAGGTACCGCTCCTCGGAAGGAAGCAGCGTCTGGTCGAGGATCCGGATTCGATGGTCCGGGGTCCAGGCAATTGGTGTGGGGACTGGCATTGGGGGGTGAATCTAACGAGTGACGGACTCCATGAACGCCTCGTATACGTCGGGGCGCCACCAGTGCTTTGCCATCTCCATCTGGACCAACGCCTCGGCCCTGGTCATCGCCTTGCGGTAGCTTCGGTTCGTGGTCAACGCATCATACACGTCCGCGATGCAGATGATCTGCGCGCTCAACGGGATCTCGTCGCCCTTGAGTCGGTCCGGGTAGCCGGATCCATCGAACTTCTCGTGATGCCAGCGGATGATCGGCTTGATGTCCCAGGGGAACTCAACGGCGGCAAGCAGCTCGATGCCCCATACCGGATGCATCTTGATTACCTCGAACTCCTCGACGGTGAGCTTGCCCGGCTTGTTGAGGACCTCGTGGGGTACCTTCACTTTTCCGAGGTCGTGGAGGTAGGCGCCCAGCCGGATCGTCGTCAGCTGCTCCTCGTCGAGCCCGAGCTGCCGCGCCACCATGATCCCGTAGTCGGCAACCCGGGAGCAGTGCCCATGAGTGTACTGGTCGGAAGATTCGATCGACTGACCCCAGTCCGCCACCACCCGCATATAGGTGCCTTCGAGATCGGCGACCTTGCCCCGAACGTCGACCAGGTCCACCCGGGCGTTCAGACGGTTGAACAGCCGGTAGGCGGTAT
>JBDTTZ010000453.1:0-18769 GCA_040008015.1 Gemmatimonadota bacterium | reverse complement strand
CCGCTGGCCTGATTCGGCGGAAACGTCAGTTCGCCTCCTCAGGGCGCTTTCCTCCGGTCGCCGGAGCTTCCAGGGAGCGCCGTGGTGGGTGAGCACCCCGGAGATGCAGCGTCGTTTCCTTGCCTGGATGTTGACCCGGAGGGGACACCTGCATGAAGCGTATGCGCTGGCCCCTGCGTACGTCATCAGGTTCTCGGGAAACCGGGGGAACCCGTACGTCACATTGGCGCTCCTTGGAGGCATCCCGCCTGAAACGGCGGCGGCCACACTCCGCTCAGCGCTCGACAGTCTGTCGCCCGCTACGCTGAGGTTCATCAATGCCGTCGTTCCCTGGTGGTTCGCCGAGCGAGATACGGCTTCACTCCTCGCGTTTATTCGCAAAACCGACTCCCTGGCACTCGGGGCGGCCGATCCAGGCCTGCGAGCTCTGGCACCCTACTCCGCCGCCCATGCCCGCGCCTACGTGACACTCCTGCGGCGCGACTCCACCACCGCCCTCGCCGCCTTTGCCGCACTCCCGGACAGCGTCTGTATTCTGACCGCCTGCGAGTATTGGAAACTGACGCAGGCTCGGTTACTGGCAGCTGTGGGGCGGGACCGCGAAGCCGGCGCCATTCTCGATCGCTGGAAAGGGCAGAATCCGCTGTCGCATCTGGAAGCGGCCCGGATTGCGGAGCGGCTGGGAGACCGGGACCGCGCCATCCGGCGCTACCAATACGTTATCGATGTCTGGCGTCATGCCGATCCCGTGCTCCAGGGCTATGTCGCGGAAGCAAAGAAAGGTTTGGAACGTTTGGTGGGTGAACAGTGAGAGCAAGACGACCCACGGGCCGGGAAGGTGATCCTTGTCCAGAACCGGCGCGCGGCCTAGACCGTGAAGGGGGACGATGGATTATCTGATCTCCCAACTTACCGCGGTCTTGGCCGACCGCTATCGCATCGAGCGGGAGCTGGGTGCCGGCGGCATGGCCACGGTCTACCTGGCCCAGGACCTCAAGCACGATCGCAAAGTCGCGGTGAAAGTCCTGCGACCGGAACTCGCTGCTGTCATCGGCGCCGAGCGCTTCCTCTCCGAGATCAAGACCACCGCCAACCTCCAGCATCCCCACATCCTGCCGCTGTTCGACTCGGGCGCGGCGGACTCGTTCCTCTTCTATGTGATGCCGTACGTCGAGGGGATCTCGCTCCGCGACCGGCTCAACCGCGAAAAACAGTTGCCGATTCACGAGGCCGTCCGGATCGCCAGCGAGATCGCGAGCGCGCTCGATTACGCCCATCGGCACGGCGTCATCCACCGCGACATCAAGCCGGAGAACATCCTGCTCCATGACGGCAGCGCCCTGGTGGCCGACTTCGGCATCGCGCTGGCCGCGAGCAAGGCCGGCACCCGGATGACCGAGACCGGGATGTCGCTCGGCACCCCGCAGTACATGAGCCCCGAGCAGGCCATGGGAGAGCGGGAGCTCGACGCCCGGAGCGATGTCTACGCGCTCGGCTGCGTGACCTACGAAATGTTGACCGGGGAGCCGCCGTTCAGCGGACCCACCGCCCAGGCCATCGTCGCCAAGGTGATGACGGCGGAGCCGGCCGAGGCTACCGCGCTTCGGAAAACGATCCCGCCGCATGTGGCGGACGCCGTGCACATCGCATTGCAGAAGCTGCCGGCCGATCGGTTCGCCACTGCGGCGGAATTCGCCGAGGCGTTGGGTAGTGCGTCGGCTAGCCGCGGCGTGCGGGGCACCCGCAGCCAGGCGTCGTCGCGTCTGGGGCAGCGGGCTCTTCGACCGGCAATAGTCGCGCTGATCGCCGTCCTGGCGCTGCTGTCCGGTGCGCTTGGCGCGGCGTTTATCCTGAAGAAGGGCGCACCCGCGATGGCCCCGACCCGAGTACTGATGCAGCTCCCGGCCGGCCAGGAACTGCGGGCTACATTTTACCCAGGCATCGCGGTCCCTCCCGATGGTTCGGGCCTCGTCTATATTGGCCCGGGTGTGAACACCCGCACCCAGTTCTGGTTCCGGCACTGGGACCGGATGCAGGCCGAGCGACTCAGCCAGACCGTGGATGAGAGCTGTTGCGCCACCTTCTCTCCATCGGGCGACACAATTGCGTACCTGTCGGCCCCGCGGCAGCTCAACATCCTTCCACTCAGCGGTGGGCTGCCCACGACGCTTCCCGATAGCGGGTTGGCTTCGGTGACCGATCTGGGAGGTGGACTGGATTGGTCAACCGACGGCTGGCTCTATGCCAGCGGATTGGCCGGGTTGATCCGCATCAACCCGCGCAATGGGACGGAGGAAGTGGTTGCGCGGTACGATTCCGTCCGCGGGGACCTGAGCTTCCTCTGGCCCCAGGTGCTGCCGGGCGGGAAGGGGGCCATCGTCACTGTCGTTCGCCGGCAAGCGCCGGGCGACCCGGAACGCGCTTCGATCGGAATCGCCGATTTCAGCACCGGCCGAGTGGAGGTCATTCTCCAGGGTTTGCGGGCCATTTATGGTCCCACCGGACACCTGATCGTGGTCAAGGCAAACGGTGTGCTGTGGGCGGTTCCGTTCAATCCCGGTACGCTGCGGACCAGCGGCACGGCCCGGGAGCTGGCGGACACCGTAGCCATACGGCGCGGGAACGCCGCGCCAGGGACCGTGGACCTCGTACTCGACCGTACCGGGACGCTAACCTATGTCACGGGAGGAGAAGGATCTCTGCAGGCGGTCTGGGTCGACCGGACGGGAGCCTGGCGGCCATTTGCGGACGGGTTGAGTGGCAAGCTGATGGATGGCGTGGCGCTTTCCGCCGACGGCCATCGCCTGGCGCTCTCGATCGCAGGGGATGACCGGGTTCTGCACCTGTGGGTGCAGCCGGTTGAGGGTGGCGCCAGGAACCGCCTGACTTTCGACGGTAACGCGAACATGCGCGCCCGATGGCGACCCGGCAGCAACAGCATCTCGTTTATCGCCGACCGCGGCAATGTTGGTCGAGTAGGGTTGCACCTCTTCGAGCGCGATGCCGGAGGCCAGGGTGACATTCGTAGCGTGATGGTCGGCGACACGCGGGCGGTCGGTGGCCATGTCTGGTCGCCGGACGGCCAATGGCTGGTCTTCCGGACCGATGACCAGGATCCCGGCAATGGCGACATCATGGCGGTGCGACTGGGAGTGGACACGATCGCCCGGGCGTTGGTCGCCACGCCCGCCGAGGAGCTCGGCCCGGCGATCTCTCCCGATGGACGTTGGCTGGCTTACTCTTCCAATGAGTCCGGACGGCGGGAAGTGTACGTGCGTCCCTTCCCGGAAACGAGCGAGGGACGCTACCAGGTTTCGACCGCCGGCGGGATGTCCCCGGTGTGGAATCCCACCGGGAAGGAGCTGTTCTTCATCGACGCCGCGCAGAACATGGTGTCGGTCCCCGTGAATGGCGGTGCGTCGTTCCAGACCGGGCCGTCCCGGATCCTCTTCTCCACCACCGACTACTACACTGGTCCCTACCAGCCGGAGTTCGATCTCTCGCGCGATGGCCAACGATTCGTGATGATTCGAAGGGAAGCCGGGAACAATCTCGGCATCGTCGTCGTCTTCAATTTCCTAGAAGATCTGAAGCGGCGGATGGCGGCACGATGACCGGGATGCCCGAGCGCCTGGGTGCCGCCCTCGCCGACCGCTACCGCATCGAGCGGGAGCTTGGAGCCGGCG
The DNA here is from genome assembly GCA_040008015.1 of Gemmatimonadota bacterium. Taxonomy (GTDB): domain Bacteria; phylum Gemmatimonadota; class Gemmatimonadetes; order Gemmatimonadales; family GWC2-71-9; genus DASYPP01. The sequence goes on along the minus strand of JBDTTZ010000453.1, from coordinate 15,083 downwards.
GGATGGCCACGGTGTATCTCGCCCAGGACATTCGCCACGACCGGCGGGTCGCCCTCAAGGTGCTGCGCCCGGAGCTCTCCGCTATCATTGGCGCTCAGCGTTTCCTCGTCGAGATCAAGACCACCGCCAATCTCCAGCATCCCCATATCCTCTCCCTCTTCGATTCGGGTGAAGCGGCGGGCCTGGTCTACTACGTCATGCCCTACGTGGAGGGCGAAAGCCTCCGCGACCGGCTCAACCGGGAGAAGCAGCTCCCGGTGGACGAGGCGGTGCGGATCGCGCGCGAGGTGCTGGACGCACTCGAGTATGCCCACCAGAAAGGCATCATCCACCGCGACATCAAGCCGGAGAACATCCTGCTCCACGGCGGCCACGCCATGGTGGCCGACTTCGGCATCGCACTCGCCGCCAGCCGCACCAACGACGCCACCCGGATGACCGAGACCGGCATGTCGCTCGGCACCCCGCACTACATGGCGCCGGAGCAGGCGATGGGCGAACGGGACATCACCGCGCGGGCCGACATCTACGCGCTGGGCGCGGTGCTGTATGAGATGCTGGTCGCTGAGCCGCCGTTCCAGGGCCCCACCGCGCAGGCCATCATCGCCCGGGTGATGACCGAGGAGCCCCGGTCGCTCACGCTGCAACGGCGTACCATTCCACCGCACGTCGAGGCCGCGGTGCTCACCGCGCTGGCCAAGCTGCCAGCGGATCGCTTCGCCAGCGCAAGCCAGTTCATCCAGGCGCTGGGCAACCCGGGGTTTGTCTCGACGGCGACCATGGCAAGGGCGGCTTACCTCCCGGTGAAGAGTCGCCGTGATCGGATACTCGCCGCGCTGCCGTGGGTGCTGCTCGCCGTCGTCGGCGGACTGCTCGCCTGGAGCAAGCTCGGTTCTCATGAATTGCCACCGCCACCGATCCTCCGGATGGGCCTGGAACTTCCGGCCGGGGCGCTCTGGGAGGATCAGACCGGCACCAGCCTCGCGCTTTCCGCCGACGGCACCATGCTGGTGTACAGCGGTCGCGACTCGATCGGTGGGCATCTGTTTTTCCGGGCGATGGACCGGGTCGATCCGGTAGCGATCGCTGGTACCGAAAGTGCCAACCAGCCTGCGTTCTCGGCGGACGGCCGCTGGATCGGTTACATGCAGGTAAACAAGATCTACCGGGTGCCGGTGACCGGTGGCACCGCCGAGACCATGTGCAGCCTGGCCACCGGAACCCAGACTACCTTCACCTGGTTCGATACCCGTTCACTCGTGGTGGCCGATACCGATGGACTTCGGTTGTGCTCGATGGACGGCGGTTTCACCCCGCTTTACCGGCCGGACTCGACCGACCAGCTCTTCTGGCCTCATACCCTGCCCAACGGACGCGGCATCGTCTTCAGTATTCGGAAGGGAAATGATTTCGAGCTGGGACTCTACGACGCCGACAAGCACGTGGGGAGGTCGCTCGGTATTGCCGGAAGCAACCCTCGATACGTCACGGCGGGTTACCTGGTCTATGCGACGCTGGATGGCATCATCCGGGCGATCCCTTTTGACCTTCGCCGCCTGACGGTGACGGGCGAGCCGAGTGTGGTCATGCAGGGGGCGCGGGTGGGAAGCGGCGGGGCGGCGAAGATCGCGGTAGCGCCGAATGGCACGATGGTGACCTCTATGGGACAAAGTAGCGAGCGGGTGCTGGAGCTGGTCAACCGGAGCGGCGCCGGGGTACGAGTCCGCCTGCCACCCGGGGCCTATGGTTACCCGCGGTTCTCTCCCGACGGCCGCCAGGTGGCCGTCGTCCTGGGTGACATCGGGTCCTCCAACGTCTGGCTCTACGACCGGGGACAGGGGACGCTCACCCGGCTCACGTTCGATAGCGGTGCTTCCCGTCCCATCTGGACCAACGATGGGAACCAGATCGTGTTCGCCCGGGTGCTGGGAACGACGTCCGATCTCCGCATCATCAAGGCCGATGGCAGCGCTTCGGCGGAATCTCTGCTCACGGTGCCGGGCAAACAGTTCTTCCAGGCCCTCTTCACCCCGGATGGACGCTCCATGGTGGTGCGGACTACGACCCCTTCCACCCGGGACATCTGGCGGGTGCCCATGGATTCGACCCGGGTGCTGCGGCCACTGCTCACGTCACCGGCCGATGAGCGAGGGGTGGCGTTGTCGCCCGACGGCCACTGGATGGCGTACGCCTCGGATGAGTCGGGTCGCTTCGAGGTATATGTTCGGGCGTACCCCAGCATGGCGGCACGCTACCAGGTCTCGCTCGATGGCGGCCTCGAGCCGGTATGGTCGCGACAGGGCAATGAGATCCTGTACCGCAACGGTCCGGTGATGATGTCGGCCCGGGTGCGTACCACTCCGAGGTTCGAGGTCGTGAGCCGGGGAACGGTTTTCTCGAACGCCGATTATGTCCTGAACACCTATGAGCCGAACTACGACCTTTCGCCCGATGGCCGGGAGCTCCTCATGGTTCGGGCGGTCGGACACAGCGGCGGACTTGGCGTCACCCTCAACTGGTTCGAGAATCTGCGCGCTGGCCGGGTGAGCGGCGCGGCTGGAGCGAGCGGCCAATGAGCCCGGTGCCAACTTCGCTCAGCGCCGCTCTCGCCGACCGCTACCGGATCGAGCGCGAGCTGGGGGCCGGCGGCATGGCGACGGTGTACCTCGCGCAGGACTTGAAGCACGACCGCAAGGTGGCGATCAAGGTCCTCCGGCCTGAGCTGGCTGCGGTCATCGGGGCCGAGCGGTTCCTGCGTGAGATCAAGACGATCGCGACGCTCCAGCATCCCCATATTCTCGGCCTGATCGATTCGGGAGAGGTCAACGGCACCGCGTACTACGTGATGCCGTTCGTGGAAGGCGAGAGTCTCCGCGACAAGCTCAATCGCGAGAAGCAGCTGCCCATCAATGACGCGGTGCGGCTGGCGACCGAGGTGGCGGTCGCGCTCGACTATGCCCACCGCCACGGAGTCATCCACCGCGACATCAAGCCCGAGAACATCATGCTGCACGATGGCTCGGCACTGGTCGCTGATTTCGGCATCGCGCTGGCGGCGAGCAAGGCGGGGGACACCCGGATGACCGAAACCGGGATGTCGCTCGGTACCCCGCATTACATGTCGCCCGAGCAGGCGATGGGAGAGCGGGAGATCACGGCCCGGAGCGATGTCTATGCCCTCGGTGCCATGACCTACGAAATGCTCGCCGGGGATCCGCCATTCACCGGTTCGACCGCGCAGGCGATTGTTGCCAAGGTGATGACCGACGACCCGGTGCCGCTGCGCCGGCATCGCAGGGCGATTCCCGAGCATGTCGAGTCCGCGGTATTGACCGCGCTCGAGAAACTCCCGGCCGATCGTTGGGGAAGTGCCAAAGAATTCGCCGAGGCGCTGACCAATCCGGCGTTCACCTCGGAATCCAGGCAGCGGGCAGGGCGGGTAGGACATTCTCCGACGGCGCTGGCGCGGCATCCGCTGGTGCTCGGCCTCTCGGTGGCTCTGACTGCGGCCCTCGCCCTGGCGTTCGTTCAGTGGCGGGCCGCGCACCGGGAGCCGGTGCCCGCCGTGGTGCGCTTCGACCTCACACTGCCGTCGTCGATGCTCGTCTCCAACGCCGCCGCGGGAAAAAACGTCCAGGTATCACCCGACGGCAAGACGATCGTGTACGCGCTGGGCGGGGAGAACGGCACGGTACACCTGTACGTCCGGCCGCTCGAGGAGGGAACCGCACATGTCCTGGCCGGCACCGAGGGTGCGCAACAGCCGTGTTTTTCTCCCGACGGGCAATGGATCGCCTATATCGTGAGCAACGCGATCTGGAAGGTCCCGGTGAGCGGGGGCGCTCCGGTGAGTGTCGGCCCGGTCTCTGCCGGACCACTCGGAATCACCTGGAGCTCGGCCGGCGTGATTCTGGTCGGGAGCACCGAGGGACTGATCGCGCTGCCCGAGGCTGGGGGCGCGCCGCGCGTGGTGGCCAGGCCCGATTCCTCCGACCAGTCGTTCTACCAGCCGTACGCGTTGACCGACGGAAAGACCGTTCTGGTCGCGGCGGGACCCTTTACCCAGCCGCTGCTGGCAAAGATCTCACTGGAGAGCGGAACCGTCGAGCGGTTCGATCTGCAAACGCTGGATGTGCTCGCCTACGTGGACGGCACCCTGGTGTATGTCGTGCCCTCGGGAGCGCTGATGGCCGTTGCCCTCGATCTCCGAGGCGGGCGGGTGAAAGGCACCCCGGTGGCGTTGGGCCCAACGGCGGTCACTACGATCTCGGGTGCCAGCGAAGCGGCCCTGTCGCGGACGGGCACGCTCATCTATCAGCCTGCGGACGCCGGGGCGGCCCTCGGATGGGTGGACGCCAGGGGACAGTTTCAGCCGCTTCTGCCCAGCTCGCAGGCGTACGCCTACCCCCGTCTCGCTCCGGATGGCAGGCGCGTCGCCATGGCGATCGGCACCGGGACCCGATCCGACGTATGGATATATGACATCGCCTCGGCAACGCTCTCGCGGCTCACCAACTCGGGGACGGCCAACGACCGTCCGGAGTGGACCCCCGACGGGCGGCGGATCCTGTTCCGGGCTGATCGCGGGACTCGCACGGGGATCTGGTGGCAGGCCGCTGATATGAGCGATGCCGGGGCGCCGTTGCAGTCAGATATGGAGCACCTCTATTTCGAGGGCGTCATGTCTCGCGACGGCCGGGATTTGGTCTACCAGGTGGACGACGGGGGATCCTCCCAGGCCGATGTGATGTACCGCTCCCTCGAGGGGGACACCGCCGCCCGGCCCGTGGCCGCGACCAGTTTCGTCGAGGCGCAGCCACGAGTCTCACCCGACGGCCGTTGGATCGCCTATGTGACGGATGCATCGGGAACATCGCAGGTGGTGGTGCGGCCGTTTCCCGGCCCCGGAGGAGTGATCCAGGTATCGATTGCTGGCGGCTCGGAGCCGGTCTGGGCGCGAGATGGCCGCCGGTTGTTCTACCGGGATGGGCGTCATCTCATCGCGGCCTCCGTCACCACAGCGTCGGGGTTCGTGGTCACCGGCCGGACCGAACTCTTCCGCGACACCTATCTGTTTGCCCAGGCACCGCACGCCAATTACGACGTCTCGCTGGATGGGACCCGCATCCTGATGGTGAAGAGCACGGAAGAACCGAAGCTCTTCGTGGCTTATGGATGGCTCGGCGAACTTGGCGCGCGGATGCGGAGCGCGCAGGCGTCTTCCAGGTAATGGCCTCATGCTCGATGTCATGACCAGTCTCCAATCCGCTCTCGCCGACCGCTACCGCCTCGAGCGGGAGCTGGGCTCGGGTGGCATGGCCACCGTCTATCTCGCGCAAGACCTCAAGCACGATCGCAAGGTCGCCATCAAGGTGCTGCGTCCGGAGCTCGCCGTGGTGATCGGCGCCGAGCGCTTCCTCCGGGAAATCAAGACTATCGCGACGCTGCAGCATCCCCATATTCTGGGTCTCATTGACTCCGGCGAAGTGAACGGGACCGCGTACTATGTGATGCCCTTCGTCGAAGGCGAATCGCTCCGCGATCGGCTGAATCGCGAGAAGCAGTTGCCCATCAACGACGCGGTTCGGCTCGCGACCGAGGTGGCGGCCGCGCTTGACTATGCCCACCGCCACGGCGTCATCCACCGCGACATCAAGCCCGAGAACATCATGCTGCACGACGGTTCGGCGCTGGTCGCGGACTTCGGCATCGCGCTGGCGATCTCCAGCGCCGGTGGCGGTAAGCGCATGACCGAGACGGGGATGTCGCTGGGCACGCCGCACTACATGTCGCCCGAACAGGCAATGGGCGAGCGGGAGATCACCGCCCGGAGCGACGTGTACGCCCTCGGCGCGATGACCTACGAGATGCTGATCGGCGAGCCGCCCTTTACTGGGCCCACCGCGCAAGCGATCATCGCGAAGGTGATGACCAGCGAACCAGCCGGGCTGATCGCGCAGCGCAGGAGCATTGCGCCGGCCATCGAAGACGCAGTCCTGACTGCGCTGGAGAAGCTGCCGGCCGATCGCTTCGCCAGCGCTGCCGAATTTGCCGCAGCGCTCACCGGCGCTCCGACGGCGACCCGGACCGCCATTCGGACGACATCGGCCCGGCGCGGGGTGCGGGGCTGGCGGGCGCTCGCAATCGTGGGCGGCGTGACATTCTGCCTCGGTGCGCTGGGGACGTGGCTGTTCACCCGAGTGTCGATCCCACCAGTGCCACCGCCAGTGTTGCGCTACGCGATCCCGCTCACCGACAGCACGGCGGTGATGGAAGGCGGCGGCGGCAGCTTCGCATATGCCGCGGACGGATCGGTCTTCGCCTTCACCTCGCGGTCCGGCCTGATGCTGCGCTACGCCGATCGCCTCGAGCTGGTGCCGGTCCCCGGTGGGCGCCGGGCCACCAGTCCCTTCTTCTCCCCGGACCACCGCTGGGTGGCCTACCTGGATGGCGCCCGCCTGATGAAAGTGCCGCTCGCCGGTGGCGCCCCCGCGACGATCTGCGACCCCTGCACCGGGTACACCTACTCCTGGGGCAGTGACGACACCGTCCGCTACCACACCGCGCCGGCCTCCAATCTCAACGGCCGGGTGCTCATGGCGGTATCGGTGTTGGGAGGCACCCCGTACGAATTTGCCCGCCCGGATAGCGGCACCAACGATGCTTTCCGGCAGCCCATTCTCCTGCCGGGGACCCGGACCGTGCTGTTCTCCTACTTCACCGGCTCCAGCAGTCGCCTCGGTGCTCTCGACCTTCGAACCCATGCCATCACCCGTTTCGATCAGCCCGGCTTCAGCCCCCAGTGGGTTGATGCGGGGTTCGTGGTCCTCGGGAGTGGCGACGGGAGCCTGGTCGCTCTGCCATTCGATCCGGACAAGGTCCGGCCGACAGGGCCTCCTATGACCATCGCACGGGACGTCGCGCAACCCGATGGATACTCCTCACGCGCGTCGGTCTCGGCGGGTGGCGCGATCATCTACCGCCAGTTCACGGGCGATACTCCCCGGCAGCTGCTTATGGTCGGACGGTCCGGGCAGGCCACCCACATTCCTGGTGAAGCACGGCCGTTCGCCGGCCCGCGATTCTCCCCCGATGGCCGCCGCATGGCCGTCGGGATCACCAACACCGGTGCCGCCAGCCGCGATATCTGGGTGCTGGATATCGCCCAGCGCACCTGGTCCCGCCTGACGACTGACGGGATCAGTGATCGGCCGATCTGGACCCCCGACGGTCGTCGGCTGGTCTATTCCAGCAACGATGACCTGTGGTGGGTCGCCGCGGACGGGAGCGGCCGCCCCGACAGCCTCCTGGTGGCGAACGGTTCGCGCTTCGCCGGCACCGTCACCCCGGACGGACGCGCCGTGGTGTTCGAGGAATCAGGGAGCGTGCGCGAGGGCATCCGGACCCTGGTCTTCGACTCGGCGCCCGCCTCACGGGAGATCATTCCCGGGCGCTTCGGCGAATCCGCCCCGGTGCTCTCACCCGACGGGAAGTGGCTGGCGTACCAGTCCGACGAGACCGGACAGATGGAGGTCTATGTCCGGCCCTACCCAGGACCCGGAGCCCGGATCTCGGTGTCGCTACACGGCGGCACCGAGCCGGTCTGGTCGCACAGCGGGCGGGAACTCTTTTTCCGCGCCGGGGACAGCCTGATGGTCGCGGCCGTTTCGCTAACGCCCACCATCGTGGTGACGGGGCAGCGGCTGCTGTTCACCGGCCCCTTCCTCACGGGGGTGAACGACCGCCAATTTGACGTGTCTCCGGACGACCAGCACTTCATCATGCTGAGCGGCGGGACCGGACCATCCACACTGATCGGCCTGCAGAACGTCTTTGCGCGGCGACGCTTCGACGAGGCGGCGCCGAGATGACGGAAGCGCTGGAGCGCCTCAGGGCAAGCCTCGCCGACCGCTACCGCTTCGAGCGGGAGCTGGGGGCGGGCGGCATGGCGAGGGTCTATCTCGCGCAGGACGTGAAGCACGATCGCAAGGTCGCGGTGAAGGTGCTGCGGCCCGAGTTGGCGGCCGTGATCGGCGCCGAGCGCTTCCTGGCCGAGATCAAGACCACGGCGAATCTGCAGCACCCACATATCCTGCCCCTGTTCGATTCCGGGGCGGCTGACGGTTTCCTTTATTACGTCATGCCATATATAGAAGGGGAATCGCTGCGGGACCGGCTGGACCGGGAGAAGCAGTTGCCCATTGGTGACGCGATCCGGCTCGCGACCGAAGTGGCGTCCGCGCTGGACTACGCCCACCGCCGCGGCGTCATCCACCGGGATATCAAGCCGGCAAACATCCTGCTGCACGATGGCTCGGCGCTGGTGGCCGATTTCGGGATTGCGCTGGCCGCCAGCAGGGCCGGCACCCGGATAACGGAAACCGGGATGTCCCTGGGAACTCCCCAGTACATGTCGCCCGAGCAGGCGCTGGGGGAGCGGGAGATCACCGCGCGTTCCGACGTCTACGCCCTGGGCTGCGTGCTCTACGAGATGCTGCTGGGCGAGCCGCCGTTCAGCGGCCCCACCGCGCAGGCCATCGTTGCCAAGATCACGACGGAGAAAGTGCCAGCGATGTCGCCGCGGCGCGATACCATTCCAGGGCCGGTGGAGCAGGCGGTCCTGACCGCGCTCCAAATGCTCCCGGCCGACCGGTTCGGCAGCACGGCAGAGTTTGCGTCCGCGCTGGTGGGCGGGGCCACTGCCTCGCCTTCCATGTCGCGTCCGGTGGAACGGGAGCTCAAGTCGGGGGCTTTCCGGCTGACCGAAGACGTCTGCCGCCGTCTGGCCCGGGCGTCATTCGATCCCCGGCTGATCGGCACCGATATGTACTATCTCGACAACCAGGCGGCCTCGGACGTCCTGGTCTGCTTCATCGCTCCTTGCGGCCGGGCCGGGGACCAGTTTTCTCAGGTCCTGCCCCGGATGCGCTACCGGAGCATCGCACCTACCTTTCGCGGCTTCGAGCCGGGGACCGGGTGGCGTCCCACCCTCCCGCTCGATGACCATATCATCCTGGTCCGCGAGTTTCTGCGGGACCAGGTCGCCCGGCTTAAGCCCAGGTTTACCATCATCGCGGGATTCTCGAGCGGCGGCGACTTCGCGATTCGATTGGCCGCCGCGCCGGATCCCGATGCCCGCCTGCGGGTGGATGGTTGCCTTACGCTCGGGGCGAACCTTTCCTTGGAGACCTGTTTTCTGACCCGGGCGCTCGCCGCCCTCAAGAACAATGACGATGCGGCCATGCTCGGCATCCTTCGTGGCCTGAGCGACGCCGCGACGTCGCTCGATGAGTGGGTCGACGTCTGCGAGTACGTCACCCGGATCGTGCCGACCTTCCGGCACGATGTCGCCCCGCTCCGCTCCTTCGGGGAAGCTATCGTGAAGCCCTTCGAGCACGAGGCACTGACACCCTTCGCGGGGTGGTATCGCGATGCGGCAGCCCGGGGGTGCCGGCTCCTCTGTGTCTTCGAAGACATGCCGATGTACCGGGGCCTGGTGCGAGAGCTGCAGCTGCGCAATCTCGACGAGGGGATCCTCGGCGAGCACTACGAGGAGCAATCGGTGGTCTCCGTGGCCGCGACTGCCCATTTCGATCTGATCGATCCGCCCCGCGTCGCGGCGCACGCCGACGCCCTCGTCGCCCGCCTGCGCGCGACTTCCAATACGACCTGATGGAGGGGATATATGGTTGATGGATCTGAGCCAGTGACCGCCGGAACGATGGATACATGACGAATGAAGCATTGCGGCTAACCGCAGCCCTTGCCGACCGCTATCGCCTCGAGCGGGAGCTGGGTGCCGGCGGTATGGCCACGGTCTACCTCGCCCAGGACCTCCGGCACGACCGCAAGGTCGCGGTCAAGGTGCTGCGGCCCGAGCTGGCCGCCGTGATCGGCGCCGACCGGTTCCTGGTCGAGATCAAGACCACGGCGAATCTCCAGCACCCGCACATCCTGCCGCTGTTTGATTCCGGCGCGGCCGACAGCTTCCTCTTCTACGTCATGCCTTATATAGAAGGAGAATCCCTGCGCGACCGGCTGAACCGGGAGAAGCAGCTCCCGATCCCCGACGCGGTACGCATCGCCAGGGAAGTGGCCGCCGCGCTCGATTACGCCCACCGCCATGGCGTGATCCACCGGGACATCAAGCCGGAAAACATCCTGCTGCACGATGGCAGCGCGCTGGTGGCTGATTTCGGGATCGCGCTGGCGGCCAGCAAGGCCGGCGGCAGCCGGATGACCGAGACCGGCATGTCCCTCGGCACTCCGCACTACATGAGCCCCGAGCAGGCGATGGGCGAGCGGGAGATCACCGCCCGGAGCGACGTCTATGCGTTGGGCGCGGTGCTGTACGAGATGCTGGTGGGCGAGCCGCCCTTCACCGGGCCCACGGCCCAGGCCATCGTGGCCAAGGTAGTGACCGAGGAACCCCGGCCGCTCCTGCCCAAGCGGCACACCATCCCGCCCAACGTCGAGGCGGCGGTGCTCACCGCGCTGGAGAAAACGGCAGCCGACCGGTTCGCCAGTGCGGCGGAGTTCGCGGCGGCCCTGGGCGATCCGGGGTATCATCCGGTCGCCGCCACCGTGGCCACGCCAGTCACGGCCCGAGGTCGTCGCGGCTGGCGGGGGCGCCTGCCGCTGATCCTGGTCGGAGCGGGCGGCCTGGCGGTCGGGGCCGTACTGGCGGTCATGCTGCGCCGGCCGGCGTCGGACGCGCCGGTCATCCGCTACGGACTGGCGCTGCCGTATACGCAGACCCCGGATCCGATATGGCCCGCCATTCCCTCCCCGGACGGATCCCGCATCGCGTATGTCGGCCCGGCCGAGGGCGGACGGCAGATCTGGATCAAGCGGCATGATCGGTATGATGCCGCCCCGCTGCCCGGCACCTCTGGCATCACGAACTTCATCTGGTCCCCCGATGGCCAGTGGATCGCCTTCACCCAGGCATCCCAGCTCAAGAAGATCCCTCTGGTCGGCGGGGCCGCCGTCACCATCGCCGACAGTGCCTCCGGTAATCAGGGACTCGCCTGGCTGGACGACGGAACCATCGTCTTCCTGACGCTCGGCGGAGGCCGCGGGCTGATGCGGGTCCCCGCGACCGGGGGGACGGCAACCACCGTGCTGCGCGACAGCCTGCCTCTCATTTTTCCCTCTCCCCTGCCCGGGGCCCGGGGGGTGCTCTTCACCCGCTGTGCCTCCTCCTGTTCGCTGCAGGAGGATCTCTGGGTCCTCGACTTCAAGAGCGGTGCGGCGCACGAAATCGTGCCCGGTGCGGCCAGCGGTCAGTACGTCCCGACCGGCCACATCGTGTACGTCCGGCAAGATGGGGCGATGCTGGCGGTGCGTTTCAACCTCGGTGACCTCACCATCGAAGGCTCACCGATTCCGCTGATGGACAGCGTCACCGTGCTCGACCGGCAGTATCCGCTGACCGCCCTGTCGGCGTCCGGTACCCTGCTGGTGCGGCTGGGCGCTGCGCAGTCGCGGCGCCGGCAGTACGAGATGGTGTGGGTGGATCGCGCCGGCCGGGAAACGGCGGTGGACTCGGGATGGAAGTTCCGGCTGACGGAGTATGGCGACAACATCGGTTGGGCCCTGTCCCCTGACGGCCACCGGCTGGCGATCGGCCTCTCGTCCGACGTGGGTGACGACATCTGGGTGAAACAGCTTCCCTCGGGTCCGCTCTCGCGGGTGTCCTATAACGCCGCCTCGGAATTCCGGCCTCGCTGGATGCCCGACGGTCGCTCGCTCATGTTCGGTTCGAACCGTGCGGGCGAGGGGACCGGGGGATTGTACCGGCGGGCGGCAAACGGGACCGGCGCGGATTCCCTGATCCGCCGGGCGGCGACGGGCATCTTCGAGGGCGCCTGGTCGCCGGACAGCCGCTGGCTCCTGTTCCGTACCGGCGGGGTCGTGGGACAGACCGGCGGCCGGGACATCGTCGGCATCCGGGCAGGGGTGGACAGCGCGCCCGTGCCGGTGGTGGCCACCCCCTACGACGAGGAGGCGATCGCGCTCTCGCCCGACGGCCGCTGGCTCGCCTACGAGTCCAACGAGACCGGGCGCACCGAGATCTTCCTCCGGCCATTTCCCGGGACCGATTCCGGCAAGTGGCAGATCTCCACCGATGGGGGCAGCTCGCCCCTGTGGGCCCGGAACGGCCGGGAGCTGTTCTACGTCAATGCCAATCGTGACCTGATGGCCGTCACCGTGGGTCCCGGCGTCGAGCCGCAGCTGGGGGTGCCGCACACGCTGTTTCATCTCCGGGACCAGTTGTACATGACGTCGACCGAGTTCTACACCCCGTTCGACGTCGCGCCCGATGGCAGGTTCATAATGGCGCGCGCGCTCACCGCAGCCTCCGAACTCGAGTCTCCCCTTATCGTGGTGGAGAACTGGTTCGAGGAGCTACGGCAGAAGGTGGGGCGGTGAAGGCCGGGCAGGCGCCCTGGCGGTCGGGCGGTCGGGCGCGCAAGGATGTCTGACATCCCATCCCGTCTCTCCGCCGCCCTGGCCGACCGCTACCGCATCGAGCGCGAGCTGGGGGCCGGCGGAATGGCCACGGTGTACCTCGCGCAGGACTTGAAGCACGACCGCAAGGTCGCGATCAAGGTCCTGCGCCCCGAGCTCGCCGCCGTGATCGGCGCCGAGCGGTTCCTGCGCGAGATCAAGACCATCGCCAACCTGCAGCATCCGCACATTCTTGGTCTGATCGACTCGGGTGAGGTGAACGGCACCGCGTATTACGTGATGCCGTTTATCGAAGGCGAAAGCCTGCGCGACCGGCTGAATCGCGAGAAGCAGCTTCCGATAACGGACGCGGTTCGCCTGGCGTCCGAGGTGGCCGCCGCCCTCGACTATGCCCATCGCCACGGCGTCATCCACCGCGACATCAAGCCCGAGAACATCATGCTGCACGACGGCTCGGCACTGGTGGCGGATTTCGGCATCGCGCTCGCGGTGAGCAGCGCCGCCGGCAGCCGGATGACCGAGACCGGCATGTCGCTCGGCACTCCGCACTACATGTCCCCTGAGCAGGCCATGGGCGAACGTGAGATCACCGCCCGAAGCGACGTCTACGCCCTGGGTGTGATGACGTACGAGATGCTGATCGGCGAGCCACCGTTCAGCGGCCCCACCGCCCAGGCCATCGTCGCCAAGGTGCTGACCGAGGAGCCGCGGCCAATGATCCCGCGGCGGCACTCCATTCCTTCCGAAGTGGAAGACGCGGTGCTGACGGCGCTGGAGAAGCTGCCGGCGGACCGGTTTGGATCGGCGGCGGAATTCGCCACGGCGCTCGGCGGCCGGTCGACCGGTCGGCCCGTCGGCAGGACAAAGCGCCGCATGGCTGCACCCGCGTCGTCCGGTCGCCTTGTCGCCGTTGGCATCGGGATCATTGCCATCGCGCTGGGTGCCTATTGGATCGGCGGCCGCACCCACGGCCAATCATCGCTGCCGCTCAGCTTCGGCCAATCCATCAAGGTGACCTGGGACCCGGGCATCGAAGTGCTTCCGGCGATTTCGCCGGACGGCAAGACCGTGGCATATGCCAGCGGCACCCCGCTCCACATGCGAATCTTCGTGCGCCCGGTGTCGGGCGGCCGCGGCATCGCCCTCACCGACGATACCAGCCAGGTCCAGTCCCACCCCCGCTGGTCGCCGGACGGGAGCCGGGTGCTCTTCCTGGAGCGGGGAGGTGTCTTCAGCGCTCCCGCGTCGGGCGGGGTCGAAACGCCTGAAGTCCCGCCGGGTCGGACCAGCCCCATCGTCTCCGCCACGTGGTCACCCGACGGCAGGAACATTGGATACGCCATCGGGGATTCACTCTTCATCCGCGATGGGCAAAGCCACTCCCGGGGGGTCGCCCGCCTGTTTGAGCCTGGTATGTGCGCCTGGAGTCCCGACGCCAGGTACATCGCCTGTTCGTCGGGCAACGCGATCTCGCTGATGCCGGGTGTCGTGTTCGGCAACGTCTCCCCCAGCAAGGTTGTCCTGGTGGATGTGCACGATGGTGCCGTCCGGCCGATCACCGACAGCCTCTCCCTCAATCAGGGTCCGGTCTGGGCGCCCGACACTCGCTGGGTGTATTTCGTCTCCAACCGGTTTGGGCCGAGAGACATCTTCGCCCAGGGAGTGTCAGGAGGGAAACCCAGCGGCCCATCCTTGCGCCTTACCACCGGGCTCAACGCGCACACCATTTCGCTCTCGGCCGACGGAAAACGATTGGCCTACGCGGATATTGCCATCGAGAGCAATGCTCAGTCGATCCCGCTGCCGGCCCATCCCCCCATCATCGCCACCGGTGCGACCCAGCTCACCAGTGGTGGCCAGGTGGTCGAAGCGATGAACCTGTCCGTTGACGGCCGATGGCTGTTCTACGACTCCGATCTGGGTGGGAACATGGATATCTACCGGAAGGAGCTTCCCCGGGGGACACCGGAGCGGCTCACCACCGATTCCAGCGACGACTTCTGGCCCGATGTTTCCCCCGATGGCAAGGAGGTCGCCTTTCACTCATGGCGGGGAGGCTCCCGCGATATTTACGTGATGCCGCTCGATGGTGGCCCCACCCAGCGGGTTACGACCTCCCCCCGACAAGAATCCCTCGCGGCCTGGTCACCCGATGGGAACCGGATTGTATTCTCTGATTTCTCCGACCCCGGTGGGATCGGGGTCATTACGAGGGTTAACGGCGTGTGGCAGCAGCCGGTCTGGCGGGTTGACTGGGGATATTTCCCCAAGTGGTCTCCTGATGGCAAATGGCTGAACTTCAGCAGCCGGATCGTGAATGGCTCTCTCTGGGTGGTACCGGTGGATTCAGGAACACCGCCCAGGTTAATGGCGGATTCCACCGGGCTCAACGGCGTCATGGGCGATCCGGCGCAATGGAGTCCTGATGGCCGCTCGGTCTACGTCCGGGGCCTCGATTCGAACGGCAATACCCAACTCTGGTCCGTACCGGTGTCAGGAGGCGCACCCCGGCTGCTGCTCACCTTTGACGGCGTCAACCTCCGCCCCTCCCGCGGCGGGTGGGGAGTTCGGGCGAATCAATTCGTCTTTAGCAACGTGAACCAGCGCAG
>JBDTTZ010000452.1:0-4116 GCA_040008015.1 Gemmatimonadota bacterium | reverse complement strand
TTCGCCAATTCGTCGCACCAGCTCATGGTCGCGGCGATCCGGGGCGACGGCATCGGCAAACCAACGCCGGTCCGGGGGGCTCCCCCCAACATCGTGGGGATAGACGTTGCGTCCGATGGCCGCCTCGTCTTGCTCAGGAGCGAGGCGTCAGACCAGGTGCCGTTGTCGCTGATTGAACACTGGACCGGGTTGCTGAAGCAGAAATGATCGGGCTCCTGCTCACCATCGCTCACCTGGCGCTGCCTGCCCCGGTGGCCTCCGCTTCCTGATTCGCTGTAGCGTGTTTCATTTCGCGGCACGCCGTATCCTTCATATCTGGAGTCGCAATGCGTCGCTCGTTCTGCCGGTTGATCACCGCTGCGCTCAGTCTACTTGTCGTGACGTCACTCCACGCCCAGGCCGATCCCGGCATCGACAGTCTCTTCACTCGGCGGGAAGTCATGATTCCCATGCGCGACGGGGTGAGGCTCTTTACCGTCATCCTGACTCCCATGAACGCCAGCGGACCCCTGCCGATAATTCTCTCCCGGACGCCGTACGGTACCGCTGACTGGGGCGGCACTTCGGGCATCGGTTACGGCTTCAGCGACCTGATCCGGGACGGGTACATCTTCGTCTTTCAGGACATCCGGGGCCGCAACAAGTCCGAAGGCGAGTTCATCATGAACCGGCCCCCTCGAAGCGCCAGGGATTCGAACGGCGTCGATGAGTCTACCGACACCTGGGATGCCATTGACTGGCTGGTGAAGAACGTGACGCCCAATAATGGCCGGGTCGGCATGCTGGGGATCTCCTATCCCGGGTGGCTCTCCAACATGGCGGCGATTCATCCCCACCCCGCCCTCAAGGCGGTGAGCCCCCAGGCAACGATGGCCGATACCTGGATGGGCGATGACTTCTTCCACCAGGGTGCCTTTCGCCTGTCTTATGGGCTGGAATATTCCTGGATGATGGAAGCCAGTAACGACGGAAGTGTCACTCCTGCCCCCGGCCGCTTCGATACCTACGACTGGTACCGCTCGTTCCCCACCCTGGACTCGTTGGGGAAAGCGGTGGGTGCCATGCGCTGGCCCACCTGGAAGCGATTTACCGAACACCCCGCGTATGACTCGGTGTGGCAGGCTCGCGCCCTCACCTCCTTTCTCACCAGCACACCAATCCCCATGTTGTCGGTGGGGGGATGGTGGGACCAGGAGGACCTCTACGGCCCCCAGGCGACGTATGCCGCCATCGAGCCCCACGACCAGGCGCACCGCAATTTTCTGGTGCTGGGGCCCTGGTATCACGGCGAGTGGTTTATCGAAGCCGGGGACTCGCTCGGCAACGCTCGATTCGGCAGTGCCACCGGTGAGTACTTCCGTCGGGAGATCCAGGCTCGCTGGTTTGCGTATTGGCTGAAAGATCAGGGCGATGGAAAGTTCTCCGAAGTGACCGCCTTCGACGCCGGCGCCCGCCGGTGGAAGACCTTCGACGCCTGGCCGCCGGCAACCGCGAAGATCGGGCACCTGTATTTCCATTCGGGAGGCAGGCTCTCCTTCGAGCCACCGACCGAGGCACTGAGCAGCGACAGCTTCATCTCGGATCCCGCCCATCCGGTACCCTACCGGCCGCGCCCGGTGGAATGGACCTACGATACCCGCGGCTCCCGGTGGGAACGGTGGATGACCGAGGATCAGCGTATCGTTGACGGGCGCTCCGACGTCCTGACCTGGCAGACGGCGCCACTCGATCACGACGTCGCGATCGCCGGAGAAGTGGTCGCGAAGCTCTTCGCCTCGACCACCGGCACCGACGCCGACTGGGTCGTCAAGCTGATCGACGTGTATCCCGATTCGCTCCAGGAACGGCCCGCCATGGGAGGCTATGAGCTGATGATCGCGGGAGATATCATGCGGGGCCGCTATCGAACCAGCTTCTCGCGCCCGCGAGCGATCGTCCCCAACATCGCCCAGTCATACCAGGTCGACCTTCATGGCCAGGCCTATACCTTCCAGCGGGGACACCGCATCATGGTCCAGGTACAGAGCACCTGGTTCCCGCTCTACGATCGCAACCCCCAGACCTACGTTCCCAATATCTTCCTGGCGCCGGCTTCGGCGTACCGCGCCCGCACCCATCGAATCCTGCATGACCGGACCCACCCGTCGAGCGTCGACGTGATGGTGCTGCCGCCGACGGCGGACAGCATCACGGCCGTCGAGCAGACCAGCGGCACCAACGCTCTGCTGATCGCCATCAGTCCGGTGAATGAAAACGTGGTCTGGGCCAGCGGCACCAACGGCACCTGGGTGCGGACGATCGACGGTGGCGCCACCTGGCAGACCGGCCGGGTGCCCGGGGCCGATACCCTCCAGTTCCGCGATGTGCACGCGGTGGACGCCAACACCGCCTGGCTTCTTTCCATTGGTAATGGCGACCAGTCCCGGATCTATCACACCAGCGACGCGGGAAAGACCTGGACCCTCCAGTTCACCAACCAGGACCCCAAGGCGTTCTTCGACTGCTTCGATTTCTGGGATAGCAGCCACGGTATCGCGGTGAGTGACGCGGTGGACGGACACACCGCGATGATCGCGACGACCGATGGCGGGGCGCACTGGACGCCGCTTCCCGCCGGCAGTCTCCCGGCTGCGCTTGAAGGTGAGGGGAGTTTCGCCGCCAGCGGCACCTGCATGATCGTGTGGTCCGGCGGCCACGCCTGGAATGCGGCCGGCACCCCGATGGCCCGCCTGCTCCACAGCGGGAACTACGGGCAGAGCTGGACGGTGGACACAATCCCGCTGGTGGCCATCAGCTCGTTCGCCATTCGCGATCTCCAGCATTGGATCGTGCTGGGCACCGACAGCTCAGCGGCTACGGCCTCCACCGGTGATGGCGGGAAAACCTGGGTACGAGGCGGGGCGCCGCCGTTCAAGATGGGATTCTATGGAGGGGTCTTTGTGCCCGATGCGCGCACGCCGGCCGTTGTGGCGGTCGGGCCGGGCGGGCTGGCCTGGTCACGGGACGCGGGGGCGACCTGGACCGTGATGAACGACCACGTCTACTGGTCGGTGGGCTTCGCGTCATCTCGGGCCGGGTGGGCGGTTGGTGCCCGCGGGCGCATCACCAGGTTGTCCGGGTTCTAACGTAGTGGCGGCCCCGATTTGACCATAAGACCATATGTGACCATATTATGACTATGAAGAAACCAACCGATCGGACCGTCAAGGTTGCGGAGCTGAAGGCCCGCTTGAGCGAGTACCTGCGGGCCGCGCGGCGGGGTCACCCGGTCACCGTCTGCGACCGCGATACTCCGATCGCGCGGCTGGTGCCGTACGAGCCGGAGCCCGTGGCCCTGTCGGTGCGCAAGCCGATCAGCGCCCTGCGTGATGTTGCGCTGCCGCCTCCCCTCGGGCGCCGGGTGGACAGCCTCGCCGCCCTGTTGGAGGAGCGCCAGCTCTCGCGATGATCGCGTACCTCGATGCCTCGGTGGTGCTGCGACTTATCCTCGGCGAGCCGGAGCCGTTGCCCGAGTGGTCTCGGCTCGAGGCGGCCGTCGCGAGTGCGCTCAGTGAGGTCGAGTGTCTCCGGACGCTCGACCGCCTGATGCGAGTCGGATCGCTCAGCGTGGAGGAACTGGCCGAACGGCGGACCGCCGTGTACCGGCTGTTTGAGGCGGTGGAGGTCGTGGACGTGGCCCGCTCGGTGCTGGGTCGTGCCGCGGAGCCGTTTCCCACGCCCCTCGGCACCCTCGACGCGATTCACCTGGCCACGGCGCTGATCTGGCGTGATGCGCGCAGCCTCTCCCCCGTGATGGCCACCCACGACCGGGCGCTCGCCACGGCGGCCCGCTCGGTGGGGTTGGAGGTGATCGGTGTCTGACTCGGCCGGACGCCTGTCCGCCGCCCTCGCCGACCGTTACCGCATCGAGCGGGAGTTGGGGCAGGGGGGCATGGCGACGGTCTATCTCGCCGAGGATTTGAAGCACCGCCGGATGGTAGCCGTTAAAGTGCTGCGGCCCGAGCTGGCTGCCGCCCTGGGGTCGGAGCGGTTCCTGCGCGAAATCGAAACCACCGCAAACTTGCGGCATCCCCACATCCTTCCACTATATGACAGCGGGGCAGCGGGGAAGCAGGG
>JBDTTZ010000451.1:0-1820 GCA_040008015.1 Gemmatimonadota bacterium | reverse complement strand
GGCGACGCGGTCAATGATCCATCCACCACCAACCATCCGTCACCCGGCTTCCGGTACGCCTCGCCCACTTCGATCTCCAGCCGGCCTCGTTCCCGGTCCACCGCCCGGCGCACCGCGGTGAGGTCCCGGACCGGGTGAACCGGTTCGTCATCATCCAGCGGAATGGGGTCCAGACCTTCCAGTGCGTCACCCGCCGCGGCCAGCGCCTCGGGCCGACCCACGGCCAGCATGCGGCGGCGAACAATCGCCGTGGTGAGCCGGCGCTCCCGCCGCTCCCGCACCGCGGCCGCAATCGTCGAGATCACCAGGGGAGCGACACCATGATGGGCCACGATGTCGTAGCGCTGAATCCCATCCAGGAACGCGACCGGCCCCTCCCACGGCTCCGCTTCACCCACCGCGTGGATGGCGAGCGACGGGTTCTCCACCAAGCGGGCCGGCCGGATACTGGCCTCTTCGCTCCGGCCTTCGGAAGCTTCGGGGATCCAGCTGGCGGGCGTGAGTCCCCGGGCATGCACGGCGGCCCGGAGCCGGGTCAGGTTTGGATGAGTCAGCATCGCGCCAAGAGACTTCAACACGGAATCACGGAACTCACGGAACCCTCACGGAAAAGCCGCAACTATTCCTTCCGTGCGGTTTTCGTGTATTCCGTGATTCCGTGGTGAGTGTTTTGCCGGGAAGTACTGATTGGGACGCGTCAACCGATCTCGAAATCCCGCTCGGCAGGAAACGGCGGCACGTTGGTCAGCCAGAAACCGGCGATGCTTCCCTTGCCGTCAACTTCGATCAGCAGGTTGTCGGCGACCTTCACCACTTCCACCTCGCGCTTGATCCCGATGCGGAGGTGAAAGGTGTTCTCCCCGGGGTTGGTCGAGACCGACAGCGTGGTGTCGACTTCGACCGAGGCGATCCCCGGCTGCGAGGGACGCGAGGGGATAATGATCTTTCCTTCCCGCGCGGGCTCCGGGGCCGTCAGCCCGGGAATCGTGCTCACCTCGGGCCAGACCACGACGTCCACCCCGCGAACTACGCCGGCCGCCACGTCCACCACGGCGATCGAGCCCTCTTCGTCCGTCAGCTCAAGGGTGCCGGTGAGGCCACCGCCTTTTTCCTTCCCTTTGAAGGAGCCCGCCAGGATGTCAGTCTCGGGATCCCACTTCCAGTCTATGGAGGGGAGCTTGCCGGAGAGCGGTTCGACTCGGGTATCAAGAGACATGGGCTGTGTTATACCCCGCGGTAGGCGCGATCGCAAGACTCTTGATAAAACCCAGGATCCGGTCCAGCGCCTGCTCCAGCTCGGCGTCCGACACCGCGTAGCTCAGCCGCACCCAGCGGTCGTCACCAAAGGCGCCGCCGGGGACCAGCGCGACCCCTTCCTTCTGCATCAGCTGCTCGCAGAACGACATCCCGTTGACGTTTCCGGAGCCGATTCCGTCCACCCGGAAGAAGAAGTAGAAGGCGCCGTGCGGCTCGACGTATTCGACCCCCGGAGCCTCGGTCCGGAACCGGGCCACCACCCGGTCACGGCGGGCGCGAAAGGCCGCCACCATCCGGTCCACGTCCTGGTTCACTCGCTCGTCGCTGAACGCGGTCGCGGCGGCCCATTGGGCGGGATGATTGGCACCGGTCGTGGTGTGAGATTGAAGCGCCGCCATCGCCTTGGCCAGGTGAACCGGCGCCAGGGCCGCGCCGATCCGCCAGCCAGTCATCGCGTAGGCCTTGCTGGCCCCGTAGATCACCACCGTGCGCTCCAGCAGCTCGTCGGGGAGGTCCAGGAATGATGCCGCCGGACCGGGGCCGTAGTTGATCCGGCGGTAGAT
>JBDTTZ010000450.1:0-16685 GCA_040008015.1 Gemmatimonadota bacterium | reverse complement strand
GTAAGGTTCCGTTTCTGAGGTCTCCTCGGTCTCGATGATCATCCGGTCGCGCAAGGTGAAGAGCGAGAGGTGCGCCTCGACGCCCCGCTCGAGGACGCTGTCCTTCTCCTGTTCCATCCATCCCTGGGCTTCGTTGTAACGCCAGCCGGCGACCCAGAAGGTTGAATCGTCGGTCACGGCCCGGCGATACGCATCCGAAGCGAGGTCGTAGTGTCCGGCGGCCGACTCGCGCTCCCCATCAAGAAACTCGCGCAGGGCAGGCAGGGAATGCGTCGTCACGTCAGCGAGATGCGGGGAGGGTGGAGCGCCATTGCGCCAGATCTGCCGCAACACCGCCATGGTGATCGAGTCCGACAGCGCAATCAGGCTATCCGGCGACGCCTGGATCACAATCGACGGGCCCAAGGGAGCATGATTATCGGTGCGGTACAATCCGATATCGAGGCGAACGTTGCGCCCGCTGTGGACCAGGCTGCCAAGAATGACACTCGCCGCGCCAAAACCACGACCCAGGGCCACTCCCTCATCGAGCGAATAGGGTTTCTCGCGGTTTGCCTGGTGAAGGATCTTATAGCGATCGACTGTGTGAATCTCGCCCACCTGATCGAGGGTCGCGCTGACCGTCATCATCAGGTCGCCGCCGAGTCGGGCGAGCGCGGTATCGGGGGTGTTGGGCGTGAAGGGAAGCACCGCAATGAGCGACGCTGAACTCGCGATCGGGGAGCGGTTGGCCCGGATGATGACGAGCGTTCCGACTACGAGAAGGGCACCAGCGCCGAGTGCAACGAGCGCGCGCCGAGGCAGTTTCGTCCTGGCCCACTCCCGGGGGACGGGAGCGCTGAGGCGGGTCAGCGCCTCGCTGAACTGAGACGCCGTGGCGAAGCGATCGGCCGGGACCTTGGCGAGGGCCTTGGCGATGGCCTGCTCGACGGCGAGGGGCACGGTGGCCCGCACCGTGCGCAGCGGGGGCGCGGTATCCACCGAGTGGCGGGCCAGGATGGCCTGCGCGGTGGGCCCGGTGAACGGGGGCTGGCCCGCCAGCATCTCGTAAAGCACACAACCCAGGGCATAGATGTCGGCTCGGCCATCGAGCCGGCCGCTGCCGACGGCCTGCTCGGGACTCATGTAGTAGGGCGTGCCGAGCGCCATGCCGGTCTCGGTCAGCTTGGGACCACCGGCGGCATCCAGCGCCCGGGCGATGCCGAAGTCCGCCACCACCGCGTGGGTGCCGGTGAGCAGGATGTTTTCCGGCTTGATGTCGCGGTGGATGACGCCCTGGGCGTGGGCGTAGCCCAGCGCTTCGGCCACCTGCTGGATGATCAGGAGGGCATCGTCGACCGGCAGCTGCTGCTCCCGCTCGATCCGGTCCCGGAGCGATTCGCCCGGGACGTAGGGCATGGCGTACCAGAGCAGGCCGTTGGCGTCGCCGGAGTCGAAGAGGCCCAGGATGTGGGGATGCTGCAGCTGCGCAGCGAGGCGGATCTCGCGGAGAAACCGCTCGGGGCCCAGCGCGGCGGCGAGCTCGGGCCGCAGGACCTTGATCGCGACCTGCCGGTCGTGCTTGAGGTCGCGGGCGAGATAGACCGTGGCCATGCCGCCCTGGCCCAGCTCGCGCTCGAGGGTGTAGCGATCGGCCAACATCTCTCGGAGTGACCGTCCGGATTCATTCATTTCTGGGTTCTCCACTAAGTCTGGCCAGGGCGGCTCGGGCTTCTGCCACGTACGGCTGCAGCTCGGGATCGGCGTGCCGACACGTGCTCAGCACAATCTCGTAGGCCCGCACCGCCATTTTCCGGTCCCCCATTCGCTCGGCCACACGGCCTTGCACCAGTTGCTCGAGCGTCTGCAGGGGAAGGACGCCAGGGTCCCACTCAAGCAATGCCAGGGCTTCCCGATCGCGCCCCACCGCGGTGAGGAGGAATGGTTTCAAGATCAGCAGTGGTCCTGGAGAGCCCTCGAGACGGCGCAGCGCTTCGGTGGTGTCATGACGGGGGAGGGCGAGAGCGACCTGACACTGAGCGACCAGGTCGTGTGCCGCCGCAAGCGCTGAAGGATCCGGAGCGCTCGCCACGATCCTGTCCGCCCGCCGCTTGAGAGTACCGATGGAGGCCGTGTCACTCTTCGCTGCCCACCACAGCAGGGGAGCCCCGCTCCACGGCACGTCGCCCTCGAGCCACTGCTGGAAAATTGCGGCCGCGGTATCGTGGGGAATACCATCGAAGAGGGCGAGCTCCTGCACGATGTAAGGCCCCGGCCCAGCTCCCGCTCGATGGTGTAACGATCGGCCAACGCCGGACCGAAGCCCGGCTCAATCATGGCCGGGCTCGATGGTGAGTCTTCCCAGTGCCGTCCTAGCCGCTGCGACCCGTGGTTGCAGCTCTGGATCGGCATGCTGCCATAACGCGATAAAAGTCCGATAGGAGCGAATGGCGGTTGTGGTGTCCCCCTGCCGCTCGGCGATCTCTCCCAGAAGCTCCAGCGCTTCTGCCCGGTAGGGAAGCTCTTCATCAAGATGAGTCAACCCATCGGACAGCCGGCGGCGCGCCGCCTCGACCTCATTCGACGCCAACTCCAACCGGGCCAGCTCCAGGGCGAATACCACCGTGGGCATTAGCGTGGCCCAGGCTGACCCCATCTGATAGTATCGAGTCTCCAGTCCGGCGGCGAGCGAGGTCCGCGCGCGAAGCGTGTCACCGATCGCAAGAAAGGCCAGGCCCCGCAGACCGGCCCCCAACGCTTCCCGGTATTTCAGAGGTGGCCATCCCGCGTAGGAACGCAGGGCGCTCACTGCCGAGTCTACCTTCAGCGTGTCACCATCCAACGTCGCCCACCAGGCGATAGCTATCCATGGTGCCCAGAAGTTTTGTACGGCCAGGCTGTCGGCCATTCGATGGCGCTCGCTGGTATCGGACCCACGAAGCCGCACGGGAGTCGCCGCATTGGCCAGCACTAAACCATCGTGGTTCCGGGCAAGCATCTGCGAGATGATTTGCCACGCCTCACGCATCTGTCCCTGCGCCAGGAGCCGCTGATAGCGCTCAATGACGATGGGTTCGCGATTTCGTATCCGGAACAGGGCCAAGAGGAAGGAGTCGGCCAGGGCGAGAGAGCGGACGGGGTCACCGTTCAACATCCTCGACATCCTGAACGAAGCGCCGCCACTAGCCGCTCTCGCGGCGGTGCTCTCGGGACCGGACAAGATTGATGCCGCGCTCTCACCCCGGAAGGCGACACGCAATGCCAGCTCATACGGTTTGAACGTTGCGGGACGGCCCGGGGCGGCAAGGAGCAGACGCCAGGCCCCTGCTGGATCGTTGACCTGACACAACAACTCTATAGCATGCCCGTATCCTTCCACGGCCCGGGAATCCAGGGCGATAACAGTCTCAAAGGCCGTCAGGGCCTGCCGCACCGGTATTCCAGCCGGAAGACCAACATGATAGAGAATCTCTCCGCGAGCGAGGGTAGCATCAGGATCCTGGGGATAACGTTCCGCCAGGATTCGCTCGCGTTCGAGCGCCTCGACCCGCGTGCCGCGCTGAAGCGCTTCGACCGCGAGCAGGACGTCCCGCTGACGCTGACCCAGTCGCGGAGAACGCAGACCGTTCTGGATCAGAATTTCCTGCTCGTCTTCATCTCCCTGCCCGCCCCAGAGCGCAACCCGGTATTGCCCATACCAGGCGAGTCCGAAAAGAGAATCGAGTGCCGTTGCCCGCTTGAGACTGTCCATCGCTTGCTGCCATTGGGACTCTCGCGCCAGCTGCTCGCCTGCGAGATAGGCGCGCAAGGCCGGCAGCGAGCCGGTGGTGTACTCGGTTGCAGGGCGACGCACGGCTCCCGGGTGCTGGATGAGTCGATAGCGCGCCAGCGACCAGGCCAGGCTGTCCACCAGCGCGATGATCTGGGAAGGTGAGCCCTGGAGTTGGACTGACGTGCGGCGTTCGAGAGTGGTTGCATCATAAACCTCCGCCAGGAGCCGCACTTCGTCTCCGATCTGAATCGCGTTGCCGGTGACCATGGTCCCGGCGCCCATCTCCCGGGCAAGGGCTGCGGTGCTGCGCAGGTCTCCTGGGGGACGGGCGGTGGTCCGCGCAATAACCGTCGTCGGGTTCACCAGCTTCAATCCGGCAAAGCCGTCGAGATGGATGTACAGCAGATCCACCATGCCATCGCGGAGGAGTTGGGCTTCCGGTCCCGAGCCGATTACCCGAAACGGCAATACCGCGACGACCTCAGGATCGAGATGCTGCGAACGGGAAGAGGGGTTCGGGCGGGAACATGGCGGTGGTGAGCCATCGGGGCACTGCGCGGCGATGGAGCGAAGGGGCAAAAGTGCAAGGAGGACCAGGACGGACCCACGTGCCGTCATACCAGGCTCACGCAGCCGATCAGGAATAGGAGGTAAGCCCCGTTTTACCGGGCGCAACGGAAACCAATCTTGCCGAAATATTCCTGTCTCTGGCGTTCCCTCACCTGTGCCGGATAGGCTACCCGATAATAAGTCGTGATGCGTTCCGCGGGCGAGTCGAATGCTCCGCCACGAATAATGTACTGAGACATGCCGTTGTCGGACATTGTCCCTCTGGTCGAGGTCCATTCCCACACATTACCCGCCATATCCAGAGCGCCGGCCGGCGACGCGCCGGACCGGTGGGACCCAACCGGAACCAGTCGCTCCCAGGCGTTCCCCGCATTCGCCCGCCCCGACTCCCAGCTATTGCCCCACGGATACGACCACCCATCACTACTCCGTGCCGCAGCCTCCCATTCAGCTTCGGTGGGAAGTCGCTCGCCGAGGTGCAGACAGTAATCGCGGGCCTCCTCCCACATGACGCCGGACACCGGAAGACTGTCAGCCGGCAGCTCCAACCATGGCGCCGGAATCGAGGCGGTTTCAACATACTTCGCGTACTGCTCGACAGTGACCTCCGTGCGATCTATCAGAAAGGAATCAATGGGGGTCGGCGCCGCCAGGCGGGCGCGGCACGGCGGGGGGGACCCGTCGGGACACTGTGCCGCAGCGGGGGCAGATGACGCGGCCAATGCGGTCAGGGCGGCCACGATCACTCTGCCCATCTGCCCACGTGCCCACTGCCCACTCGTCTCATTCCAGCCTCGCCACCGCCGCCCGCGCGGCCGCTACCCGCGGCTGCAGTTCGGGATCGGCGTGCTCCCAGAGCTTGATGAAGTTGCGGTAGCCGCCAATCGCGCGGGCCATATCCCCCATCCGCTCGTAGATCTGGCCGCGCATCTCCTCGGCTTGAGCCCGGTACACGAAGCCGAGCCAGAACGTGTCATGCAGTCTTCCCAGCGCAGCGGTGGGCGCGTCCGCGGCAAGATCGAGCTGGGCCAGCAGGATCGAAAGACGGGTGCGGAGCGCCGTCATGTACAGAAACTCCCGGCTGTCAGGGCGGCCTTCATAACCGCTCTGCAGCAGCCGCCGTGCGGTGACCGAATCTCCCCGGTTGAGAGCGATCATCCCCCGCATCCCATCGAGCCTCCGAAAGAGCCAGGCGGCTGCTTGCCGTGCCCTAAGCGTAGAGTCCACCCGTCGTTCCATGGTGGCGAACAACAACGAGTCTCCGGTCTCGACCGCGTGCCAGGCCAGCAGCAGCTGCCGGTTGACCGCCAATGTGGAGTCGGTCCGGTCGAGCGCGGCCAGATGGTCGGCCACCGTGTTGGCGTCGGCACCATGCTGTCCGGTCACGATCGAATGCACCACGGTTGCAAAGGCCGCGTCGCCGGGAACCATCGCTTCGGCCTCGTCGAGCAAGTGCCAGGCATCCTGGTATCGCCCCTGAGCGAGCCGGAGGTGACTGATGAGCAGCAGAAGCTGGGCCCGGAGTGGCAGTGCAATATCGGCCCGGGCCCGGATCCTTGTGGCGATCGTATCGGCCAGCGCGAGCCCCCACGCCGGATGGCGGTCCAGCAGGAGAAGCACCTGCAGCACCGGTTCGAAGACCGCACCGCGGTCATGCACGGGATGATCGTCGATGAAGGTGAGATCGGCCGGTCCCCGCACGTGCCCCATCAGTCCTCCGATCCCGTCCAGGGCGATGACGCGCGCCGTGTCGCCGGCCAACCAGAGCAGGGCGGGAAGATGGCTGCGGCCTTCCCGGGATCCGGAGTCGCTGGCAAAGAACCGGTCGAATGCGCGGATGGCGGCCTCCGGTGGCAGCCCGAGACTCAACCCGAAGTGCCAGCCGCTTTCGCCCTGGATGTACGCGGCTTCGATGGCGTCGGGATAGCGGTTTGCGAACTGGTCGGACAGGCTGATGGCGTCGAGCCGAAGACCTTCCTGTTGGGCGGCCACAGCCTCGAGGAGAGCTCGCGACCGCGGCGTCAGCCGATCGGCATGACGCAACGCGGTGCGGACGATCCGATGCGAGCCCCACCCGGGGGGCAGCTCGATCCCGAGGTTTCCCATGGTGCTCGCGACATAGAGCCGGTAGTACGCCAGGCCGAAGGTGGAATCGATGGTGATCGCGCGGAAGAGGCTATCGACGGACGCCTGCCACTGGTTTTCCCGCTGCAGCCCCTCGGCTCGCAGAAAGAGTCGAAGCGCCTCGGGGGATCCGGTGGTGTACTCCGAAAGCGGACGGGGAGCGACCATCGGATAGTCCCGCAGGCGTTGTCGCATCAGCCCGGTCGCCAGGCTGTCCAGTCCCGGCTCGGGGTGGTCAAGCGCGACTCGCGCCTCTACCGTGCCGAGCGACTTGGCGGTGCGTGTGTCATAGAGCTCAACCCGCACCCGAAGCTCGGAGCCAAACGTTACGGCGTTTCCCAACACCAGGGTTCCAGCGCCGAGCCGCCGGGCTGCCAGCGCGAGCGTCGCCGGTGGCGCCGAGCTTCGGGCTCCGCCAACCTGGCTCCGCATAGTCTGAGGCGAGATGACCCGCCAGCCCGCGACGCCATCGAGCGCAAAGGAAAGCAGGGTGGACAGTCCCTCTCCGATGTACTGCGTTTCGGTGGGGCCGGTGACCTTGAAGGGAAAGATGGCCAGCAGGTTGGAGTCGATCGGGGTCAGTCTCTCGGTGCCACATGGCGGGCGTGAGCCGTCGGGACACTGGGCCGAAAGAAGCTGGCCCGATGCGGCGGCGAGCAGGATAAGCAGACTGAGCGTTCGTGCCGGGCGGGCGACCACGAGGCCTCGAGGGTCGGGAACCGTCAATACACTACAGAGGAAAGGCCGCGGGGGCCAGCGGTTGGCAGGATGCAGCCCTCAGGTACTGCGGTTCACTTTGAAATGGACAGGCTCCTGGCGCAGCGAAACCCAGTCCGGTCCAGGTCGGTCCGCTGCGCCACTGCGGGGTAGGCGACCCGGGAGACGGCGCTCGCTGCGTCCCGCGCTGAATTCGCAGCCCCCCCTCGGATGATGTACTGCGGAATCCCCCCCCGGCCCGCTGGTCCTGGCGTCGCGGTCCATTCCCACACATTGCCCGCCATATCGAGGGCTCCGCTGGAGGACGCACCCCGGGGAAAATTGCCAACCGGGACCGCTTCGCCACTCGGGTCATCGGCATTCACCCGGTCGCGACTCCAGTAGTTGCCCCAGGGATATCGTCGCTCATCGGTGCCTCGCGCGGCCGCTTCCCATTCTGCTTCAGTAGGAAGCCGGGCGCCATCGCGCCAATGGCAGTACGCCGCGGCTTCCGACCAGAGCACCCCGGTGACGGGAAGCAGCGTGTCCTGAGGCTGAACCGCCCAGGGAGCAGAGGCAAGGTTTGCAGCGACGAAGGGCGCGTATCGTCCGACCGTCACCTCGGTGCGATCCATCGCGAACGAATCGAGTGCCACCCTGGCGGCGGGAAGGCAGAACCGACAGGTACCGCCAAAGAGGGGATACGTCGCCGCGGGAATCGTCACCATGCCGCTGGTTGGGGATGCTTCCGGCTGGCGACCTCCTTCGAGGGGAGGGAGAGGGTCGTTCCTTCGACTCAGCAGCAGCGCTCCGGCAATCACCAGCAC
Source organism: Gemmatimonadota bacterium (assembly GCA_040008015.1). GTDB lineage: Bacteria > Gemmatimonadota > Gemmatimonadetes > Gemmatimonadales > GWC2-71-9 > DASYPP01. The sequence goes on along the minus strand of JBDTTZ010000450.1, from coordinate 8,717 downwards.
GACGGCCGCGCCGCCGATCCACCAGCCGAATGGGCGCCGCAGGGCGGTGGCCGGGACTGGAACTGGGAGGGTCGTGTGACTGTTGGAGTCCCGCAGCGCGACGGCGAACTTCGCCGCGGTCTGAAACCGGTCCGCAGGCGACTTGGCGAGTGCCTTGTTGACCGCGATCTCGAGCGCGGGGGGAACGGCTTGGCGAATGGTCCGTACTGCAGGAACCGGGTCCAGGGTATGCCGCGCGATGATCGCCTGCGCGGTGGGGCCGTGGAATGGCGGTTCGCCCACCAGCATTTCGTACGTCACGCAACCGAGCGCGTAGATATCGCTGCGTCCGTCCAGCCGGGCCTCGCCCCCCGCCTGCTCCGGGCTCATGTAACTCGGCGTACCGATGGCGATACCGGTCTGGGTCAGCTTGTCCTCACCCGCCTCGGTGATGGCCCGGGCAATGCCGAAATCCGCCACCACCGCATGACCCGCCTGCAGCATGATGTTTTCCGGTTTGATGTCGCGATGGACGATGCCCCGGCTGTGGGCATAGGTCAGCGCGTCGGCGACTTCCCGGGTGAGCTCGACCACATCGTCGATGGGGAGCTGGAGTTCCCGGTTCAGCCGATCCCGCAGCGTCTCGCCTTCGACGAAGGGCATGGTGTAATAGAGAAAGCCCCCGGCTTCACCGGAGTCATGCAGCGGCAGGATGTGGGGATGATTCAGCTGGGCGGCGAGGCGGATCTCGCGGAGAAAGCGCTCGGGGCCGAGGGCGGCGGCGAGTTCGGGCCGCAGGACCTTGATGGCGACGAGCCGGTCGTGCTTGAGATCCCTCGCGAGATAGACTGTGGCCATGCCGCCCCGGCCCAGCTCGCGCTCGACGGCATAGCGATCGCTGAGGGCGGCCTGGAGCTGGGAGAGTATATCAGCCACGGGACAGTGGGGCGGACATGAGGTTAGGGGTCCCCCACCAGCCGTGCCAGCTCAGCCCGGACCTGGTCCACCTCGGGCTTGACGGAGGGCTCAGGATTGTACCGCAGCGCGAGGTAGTGGCTGTAAGCCTTGATGGCGCCCCCCCGGTCCCCGGCCCGCGCCGCCAGCCGGCCCTCCTCGCGCAGGGCGTAGGAGAGGAAATATGGCGGACTGCCATATCCCTGACGCCGCCGGACGGCGCGGAGCGCACCGGCCACATCCCCCCGCGCCTCCCGCAGCCGGGCGATATCCAGGTTCCACCACCAGTCGTGGTGCCCCGGGGCCATCATCTCCTCCAGCAACTCCAGGGTGGCGGTGGTGTCGGGGGAATGTTCGACAGCGGCGAGGAGGGCCCGAAGCAGCGTGGCGCACCCGTTCGCCTTGCGGGGGAGCAGCCGGGCAATCGAGGCCCGTGCCGTCATGGTATTTCCGTGTGCCAGCCGCCAATGCTCCAGGTTGCAGATGTCTTCGAACTGAATTTGTCGTTCTGCGGAATCCGCGACCAGCGGGGCGTCGGCCGAGCGCGCGAGAATGGCCGCGGCCCGTGCGGCCATGACGGTATCGCCGTCGCCGGACAAGGCGTACCCCAGCAGGGTGTTGAAATACCAGTGTTTGGGCGACCCCCAGCCACCGGTCCCGATGAATGACTCGAGGGGCCCCAGTTGGGCCAGCGCCGTCGCTGCCGCCGCCGGCCGCCCCAGGTTCTGGTAGAGGATGTAAGGGACCCCGAATGTACCCACGCTGTCCGCGCGGGTCTTTGCCCGACTCAGGAAGGTCGGCACCACCCGCTCGGCTTCCTGGATCCCGAACCCGAATAACTGCGGATCGAAAATGACGGACCACATCTCATCGGGTCCGGCGCTGTCCAGGTTGCGCCGCGCGCGAGCCAGCATGGCGGTGTCTTTCAACACCACGCCCGCGAGCAGTTCCCGACTCGGCGACTCGCCGCCGTCGGGGGGGAAGCGATCGAGTAGACGTCGCACGGTCCCGGTATCGCCTTCCACCTCCGCGATCTGCAACAGATGAATCATGGGCTCGACGTTGAGTGTCGTATCCAGTGACAACGCCCGATTGAACGCGTCTGCTGCCTGCTGGAAAGGCTCCGCCAAGCCCACCAGTGCGCCGTCGTGGAAATACCGGTCGCCCAGGTAGGTCCACAGATCCGGGTCATCCGGCACTCGCCGCACCGCCGCTTCGAGCGCCGAAATCGCATCGCGAGGGGAACTTTCTCCCGGATACCCGGGGCCGGCCAGAGCGGCGAGGATCAAGCGGTCTCGGGAACTCAGCCGGTCGCGAAGGGTCCAGGCGAGCGCCAACCGAGTCAAGCCCGACAGCGGGTCGGCCCAGGTGGCGGCCTGAACGGACCCCAGGGCCCCCAAGGCGAAGGTCGAGTCCAGCTCGATCGCGCGGTCGAAATCGATCAATGCCGCGGCGTACTGGCCTGCGCGGTACTTGACCCGTCCGGCGAGGTAGGCGTACAGGGCGGGGAGGGAGGTGGTGGTGAGACTCGCAAGGCTGGTCGGTTTCACGCCCGCGTTGAACGCGACGAGCCGGGCGGCCAGCGAATCCACCAGGCTCTGGATTCTGTCCGGGGCACCCTCGACCTTGGCCTGGGCCCGAATCCGGCCGGTGGCGGCGTCGAGCAGCGTGCCGCTGATGAGCAAGTGGCCCGGCGTGGCCACGAGCGTGCCGAGCACCAGTGAGCCGGCGCCGAGTCCACGGGCAAGCCGCGCGGCGGCTTCATCGGTCGGATCCTCTCCATCGGATCCCATGCCGCGATGCCAGGCGGCCAGTGCGGTTCGGGTCGGGAGTACGCGGGGTCCGCCTTCACCGGAGAACTTCGTCTCAAAGAAATCCACCATGCCATCCCGTAAGAGGGGGTAGCTGGTGTCGGTCCCACTCATACGGAATGGGAACACCGCGATGAGGTTGGGATCGAGGATGGTGGAGGACGCGCGGCGGGACCGGAGGACGCCGACAGCCACCGCCACAGTGGCAAGTATGGCGGCCGATATGAGCCACCACCGCGATGCTGCCGGCCGGGTCCTTCCGCTCTTCCGTCCTTCCGTCTTTCCGTCCGCCACCAGCGCCGCCGCGAACTGCCCGGCCGTGGCGAACCGGTCGGCCGGCGTCCGGGCCAGCGCGGTGTGGATGGCGGCCTCCACGGACGCCGGCAAGTTGTCGCGAATAGTCCGCAGGCTGGGAACCGGCTCGATCAGCCTCCGGGCCAGAATCGCCTGCGCGGTCGGACCCGTGTAGGGCGGTTCCCCAGCAAGCATTTCATAGAGCACGCAGCCCAGCGCGTAGATGTCGCTCCGCCCATCCACCTCCTGCCCCAGCGCCTGCTCCGGGCTCATGTACGCCGGCGTGCCAATCGCGAGCCCGGTCTCGGTGATCTTGGTTCCCGCCGCGGCACCGACGGCCCTGGCGATACCGAAGTCCGCTACCAGCGCGTGTCCGTGGGCGAGGAGAATGTTCTCCGGCTTGATGTCACGGTGGATGATGCCGCGACTATGGGCGAAGCCCAGGGCATCGGTGACCTCTCGGGTGATCTGGAGCGCATCGTCGAGCGGGAGCTGTCGTTCGCGGTCCAGCCGGTCGCGGAGCGACTCACCTTCCACCAGCGGCATCGCATACCAGAGCAGCCCCGCCGCCTCACCCGAATCGAACAGCGGGAGGATGTGGGGATGATTCAGGTTGGCGGCGGTTTCGATCTCGCGGAGAAAGCGGTCGGTCCCCAGTACGGCGGCGAGCTGGGCGTGAAGCACCTTGAGCGCCACCGGGCGGTGATGCTTCAGGTCCTGCGCCAGGTACACCGTGGCCATGCCGCCGCGGCCCAACTCCCGCTCGATCGCGTAGCGATCGGCGAGGGTGTTCCTGAGCGAGGTCGGCGGCTCACTCATTTCGGGGCTCCCCGCTGAGTCTCGCCAACGCGGCCCGCGCCTCGGCGACATAGGGCTGCAGCACGGCGTCGGCATGGAGCCACTGCATCAGCACGAACTGGTAGGCCTTCACCGCCGTCTCACGATCACCCAGTCGCTCGGCCACCCTGCCCCGCACCAGCTCCTTGAGCGTCTCCATGGGAATGGGAAAGCCCCCGTTCCACTGCAGCAAGGCAGCGGCGTCTCGATCCCGCCCCACCGCGGCAAGGAGTAACGGGGTGATGCTTGACAGCTCGTTGGGAGTGGCCTCCAGGCGTCGCAACGCCGCGGTCGTGTCATGGCGGGCCAGCGCCAGCGCAACCTGGCACTGGCCGACGATGTTGCGTCCAAGATCGCGTTCCCAAGGATCCGCGGCCGTCGCTGCAATCTCCGTCGCCCGCCGCGTCAGGACACCGATCGAGGCGGTGTCACCTTGCGCGGCCCACCAGAGCAGGGGCACCGCGCTCAACCCAAGGTCAGGCCCCGTGAGCCACTGGTTGAAAAGCGCCGTCGCGGTATCCCGGGGAACCCCGTTGAAGAGGGCGACATTCAAGACGATGCCAGGCATGACGATCGCGGTACGATGCCCCACGACCTGGTAGGCTTCACGGAGGTGGCCTCGGGACGCCAGCGAGAACGCGAACATGTTCCTGGCCTCGAGCGAATCCTTAACGTAACCTTGCCGCGAGACCCTCCCGAACAGCCGACGGGTGAGCTCGACGGCAGTCTCGGCGGAGTCGGGCGAGTGCCGCAGCGACCTAAGCACAAAGTAGATACTCCCAATGGACATCGTATCGAAGATTTGTCGCGCTTCTGCCGACCGGCTGAACGCCGGGTCAAGCATCCGGGCGAGAACTGGCAGCGCGGGACGCGAGAGCGTGTACTGGGGCAGCCGTTCGTAGCCGCGGATGTATCGGAGTGCTCGCGCGGTGTCTCCGTCAATGAGCAGGAGATCCTCAAGCGGATGGATATACGCCGGCCCGAAGGTCGAATCGAGCGCGATCGCGCGGTCGAACGTCTCCAGTGCTTCGAGCGGGGTACCTCCCAGATCGGTCCCGGCGTGATAACGAAGCTCCGCCAGCCCATACCAGATCTCGGGATCCTCAGGGTAACGGAGAGCGGCCTCGAGCAGGGTAGCGAGCTGGCGTCGCAGGAGTGGCATCTTTGCCGTCGGCAGCGGCTCGTATTCCGCCGCTCCCCCCAACGAGTCGGCGACCAGGAGCAGGCTGTCCCTCGGGGCCAGGCCGTGATTCAATTGTCCAGCGCGAACCCTGGACGAATTTGTCACCACCTCGCCCTGGCCACCCCAGTCCCGGGCGAGCTGCAGCCGCCGCATCGCGAGGGCGAAGCTGGTATCCAGCGCGACGGCGTGGTCGTATTCCACCAGGGCCGAATCGAACATGGTTCGGCGGAGATACTGCTCGCCGCGCAGGAAGGCCTTCAAGGCGGGGAGTGACCTGGTGCCAACCGATGAGAGCCGGGGGACGCCGGCGGATTTTCTGCCCAGCGCACGCAGCACCGCGATGGAGAATGAATCGGCCAGCTCGGCGATGCGATCCACCGGAGCGGCCCGCTCGAAATCCGGCCGAATGTGACCGGTTGCCAGTTCCAGGACCGTCGCGCTGAGACGCACGGAATCCTTCCCAATACCCACCAGTTGACCGTATACCACCAGTCCGGCCCCGGTAAGCTGACCGAGTCGCCTCGCCGACAGCGAGTCCGCCCGCCCATTCCAGTGTCGAAGGCTGAGCGTCTGGGGGACCGTCCGGAACGGCGCGAGTCCGTCCAGGGTGCGGGCCAGCACGTCCACCAGTCCTTCGTGCCAGAGCTGGTCCGCGCCGAGGACGTCGAACGGAGCCACGACGATAAGGTTGGGATCTAGGCCGGGCGGCGAGTGCCGACGCGAGAAGGCGATCGCGATCGCGCCCGCGACTAGAACGTCGGCGGCTGCTATGAGGTACCAGCGGGTTCGTCTCCGCGCGCCCGGTGCCGCCCGTTCCGGCGCCACCGTGGCACGGCCCGACTCGAGAGCTTCGGCGAACGCCCGCGCCGTGGCGAAGCGATCGGCCGGGACCTTGGCTAGCGCCTTTTCGATCGCCCGCACCACCCCGGCCGGTACCGTGCTCCGCACCGTATGAAGGGACGGCACCGCGTCCACCGAGTGCCGCGCCAGAATCGCCTGCGCGGAGGGTCCCAGGAACGGCGGTACGCCGGCCAACATTTCGTAGAGCACACAGCCGAGCGCGTAGATGTCGGCCCGGCCATCCAGGTCCTGCTCGCCCCCGGCCTGCTCCGGGCTCATGTAGGCGGGCGTGCCGATCGCCAGGCCAGTGCCGGTGAGTCGGTCCCCGCCCGCCGCGCTGATCGCCTTGGCAATGCCGAAGTCGGCCACTACCGCCTGGTCGCCTTCCAGCAGGATGTTCTCCGGCTTGATGTCGCGGTGCACGACCCCGTGGCTGTGGGCATAGCTCAAGGCGGCGGCCACGTCGGCGGCGATCCGAAGCCCGTCGGTCAGGGGCAGCTGCTTCTCCCGGGTGAGCCGGTCCCGCAGCGATTCGCCCTCGACGAAGGGCATGATGTAGTAGAGGAACCCTGCGGCCTCGCCGGAGTCGAGCAGCGGGAGGATGTGGGGATGATTCAGCTGGGCGGCGAGGTGGATCTCGCGGAGAAAACGCTCGGGGCCGAGGGCGGCGGCGAGCTCCGGGCGCAGCACCTTGATGGCGACCTGCCGGTCGTGCTTGAGATCACGGGCGAGATAGACCGTGGCCATCCCGCCCCGGCCCAGCTCCCGCTCGATCGCGTAGCGGTCCCCCAACACGGACTGCAGAAGGGTGAGCGGGTCGCCCATGGCTCAACCGTTCACCGCGAAAGCTGCTGACCGCGCGGCTCGCTCACCAGCCGCGCGAGGCTGGCCCGCACGCTGTCGCGTTCGGCGCGGAGCCTCGGCTCGGGATCATGCCGCAGGGCGAGGTAGTGCTGGTAAGCCCGGATAGCGCCGGTGGTGTCACCGGTGAGGGCCGCCAGGCGGCCCTCTTCCCGAAGGAAAGTGGATTGAAACAGCGGCCACAACATGAACCAGCCGCCTCTCCGCCGGACAGCCTGAAGCGCACCGGCCAGGTCGCCGTTCCTTTCGCGCATCCGCGCAATGACCAGATTGGCGTAGTTGGCCCCCTGACGGATGATCAGGGAATCCAGCCGCTCGAGTTTGGGCCTGGCATCTGGGCGTCCTGTCTCGGCGGCCAGCCAGGCGTCCAGCACGCTAGCGTAACGTTCAAACCGCGGGGAACCCGCGGCCCGAAGTCGCGCAATCGCCCCGGCGGCGGTGCCGGTCTGCCCACGGTACAGACGCCACTGCTCCAGCACGTAGATGTCCTCATACTGAACCAATCGCCCGGGCTCGGCCGCGAGGGGGCCATCGGCGAACGGTGCCAGGATTCGCGCAGCCTGACTTGCGGCGGCCGAGTCCCCGTCCCAATACATGTAGTTCAGTATCTGGCTGCGCTGCAGGGCGCGGGGGCGGTCATCGCCCTTTGCGCCCGTGGCCACCGCGGCCCCTGGCCGGCCCGCGTTGAACAGCATTGCCTGCCAGAGTCCCATGGGAAGCGTTCGGTGCAGGGCCGCATAGCTGACGATCGGCTCGGCGTCAGCGACTCCGATCCCGGTCCACTGACTGAATGTGAACAAGGTCCCCGCTTCTCTCTCCGACGCCAGTTCAGGGTGGCGCCGCAGGGAATCGAGTGTCACGCTGTCGCCTACCGACTGGGCCAACTGCCAGCGATGGGCGAAGGACTCCTGGGTCGAATTGGCGGCGCGGGCGATGGCCATGAGGTTCCGGGCCCGGGCGGAGTCGCCATTCATCACCGCCAGCGCCAACATGTGGTCGAACGATTCCGGGTAGTCGGGGTTGCCCTTGTCTTCTCCGATCGAACTCAATGCGGCTCCCCGGCGAAACGCGCTGTCCGCGCGTGTCAGCGCCTCGGGCAGGTCGATTCCGGTACCCACGTGGAAGTACACATCTCCCAGGTGGTACCAGACCTGCGGCCGATCGGGGTTGGCGGCTGCCGCCGCTTCCCACCGGGCCATATTTTCCGGGAGTGTGGACCCAGGCGGGTCGATCTGAGCCTCCGCCAGTGCCCGGTCGGCCGGGGATAGTCGCTCGCGATAGGTATAGGCGAGGCGAGCTCCGTGGTCGTCCCCATCGGTTCCGACGGAGTTGCTGAGGGCCAGGGCGGCGAGTGCAAAAGTGGAGTCGAGGTCCAGCGCCTGGCCGAAAATGCGCTGGGCCTCGTCCCACCGCCCTTTGCGGAACTCCGACTGGCCCTGGAGGTAGAGGCGGACGGCGGGGAGCGAAGTGCTCGTCAGGCTGGTCACTCGCTGATGCTCGATCCCGGCCTGGAGTCCGAGCAGCTGTTCGGCCAGGCGATCAACCAGCTGGGGGAGACTGTCCGACGGGCCCTCGACGACGGTCTGGCCCAGGACCTTACCTTCAGGCACCTCCAGCAGTTGGGCATGCAACGTCACATAGCTGGGATTTCCGACCACGCTGCCCAGGATCAGCCGCCCCGCGCCCAGTCCCTGCGCTAGCCTGAGAGCCTGGGTTTCATCGATATCCGCACCGAGCCCGGCGCTCGCAGCGTTCCACGCTTTGGTCACCGAACGAGTCTCAATCGTGCGAGTGTCTTCGCCGTTCAGTTTCGCGGCGAGGAGGTCGAGCATCCCTTCGCGCAGATAGCCGAGCGCCCCGTCCGCCGTGCTCACCCGGAATGGAGCGATCGCAATCAGGTCTCGCTTCACCGCCGGGTGGCTGCCGAAGGTGCGGAAGGCCAGCCCGACAAGTCCGAG
>JBDTTZ010000449.1:0-7336 GCA_040008015.1 Gemmatimonadota bacterium | reverse complement strand
GCCACCCCGCCATGCTGGCTCGATTGATCGAGGTTGGAAAGCATCGAAGGCCAGGTGTCCGAAATGTCATCCGTCGTGCGCCAGAGATTGCCGGTCCTCGGCGCCCAGTCCCAGGGCTGGTTCGACCCCCATTCACATATGCTGAGGACGATCGGCCGGCCTACCCGCGCCAGCGCATCCCGAAACTTCGCGTACTGCACCGGCGCGACCAGCCCTTCGGCATAGCACCAGTCTTCCTTCACGTAGTCCACTCCCCACGCCGCGAACGTCCGCGCGTCCTGCGCCTCGTGACCTAGCGTTCCGGGCCGGCCCTGGCAGGTCTTGGTTCCCGCGTCGGTGTAGATCCCGAACTTGAGTCCCCGGCCGTGCACATAGTCCGCCAGCGCCTTGATGCCGTGGGGGAAGCGGGTGGAGTCGGCCACCAGCTCGCCCCGGCCGTCGCGGGCCACCTGCCAGCAGTCATCGATGACGACGTAGCGGTAGCCGGCCTCCCGCATGCCACTCGACACCATGGCGTCGGCCGTCTCCCGGATAAGCTGTTCGCTGACGTCGCAGCCGAAGTGGTTCCAGCTGTTCCAGCCCATGGGCGGGGTCCGGGCCAGGCCATTGTCGAGGGCATGGCCGGCCCAGAGGGCCAGGCCGGTGAGCGAAACTTCCAGCGAAGCGCGAATCATCGTAATCTCCTCTCAGGCCTCGAATACCACGCTGCAGCAGGTCACTCCCGCCTCGGCCTTGGCCAGCTCCGATGCCTCCACCGGCACCACCGCGATGCCGGCCCGCTCCAGCCGTTCCCGGGTGCGCTCCCAGGCGGCGGCGTGCAGCACCGAGTCCCCAATCCGCAGGGCATTGGCCGCGAAGGGCTCGGTGGGGTCGCACTGGATCAGCTTGAAATCGGCGAACAGGGCGGGGTCCACCCAGCGGGGATTCAGCAGCAGCGTCCCCTCGCCGACCTCGGTCACCGCGGTCTTGAGATGCAGGCACCCGGTGGTCTCGACCGGCTTGACCGCATATCCGAATGGCGCCGCGAAGCGTTCGAGCTGCGCGATCCCGTCGTCGTTGGTGCGGCCGGAGCGGCCGACGTAGAGGGTGCGCTTGATCCGGAGCACGTCGCCGCCATCGAGGGTTCCCGGCTCCTCGATCTGCCGCAGGAGGCGGAGGGGACGCAGGGCTTCCGCCACCAGCGCCGTCTCGGGCCGGCGGGACGGGGCTCCAGGCCGGGTGACGATGCCGATCTCGTCCAGCACGACCGCCGAGTCCTCCACGAACACGGCGTCGGGGAGCTCGGGAGCCGGCTGGACCCGCTGCACCTGGCAGCCCAGGTCCTTGAGGGTGCGCTCATAGCTCTCGTGCTGGGCCTGCGCCAGCGCCAGGTCGATGGGCGCGCGAGTCAGGTGGGTGAGCTCGCAGGAGTTGATGGACGGGCTGACGGGGCGGGTGAGCGCAATGAGCATGACGTCGAAAGTAAGCGCTCAGAGCCATCCCAGCATCTTCGAGTGCACAAAACCCCAGACCACCATGATCATGAGAAATGCCACGGTGACCAGGAAGCCGTACTCCCATTCTGCGCTGGGGAACAGGTGCAGGAAGTTCATGCCATAGATGCTGGCGACGAAATTGGGGACCATGATGATCACGGTGACGGCGGTCAGCCGCTTCATGACCAGGCCCAGCCGGTTGAACGAGTAGAAGACCTGCACGTCGAGCGCGGCGCTCAGCAGGTCGCGGTAGGTATCCAGCTCGGCAAGGACGTGCACCGCGTGGTCCTGGACGTCCCCGAAGTAGGGCCGCAGGCCTTCCGGGATCGCCCGCTCGCGGCGCAGCACCTCGGCCAGCACGTGGCTGGTGGGCGCGAGCAGGCGGGGCACCCGGAGCAGCTCCTTGCGCAGCCGGAAGAGATCGCGGTCCGCGCCCTCCTCTCCTTCGAAAATCGCGGCTTCGATGCTCTCGATCCGCTCCCGCATCCGGTCCTGTACGATGAAGTACCCGTCCACCAGGCTCTCGAAGATGGTGTACGCGAGGCAGGCGATTCCGTACTCCTGGCGGCCTTCGTGGCTCTCCCAGCGCCGCCGCCCTTCAGCCAGCACCTTCAGAACCGCCGCCGCCCGGCGGTGGATGGTGACCAGGAAGTTCTCACCCCAGAACAGGTTGATCTCCCGGGGCTGCATGCCTTCAGCAGTCTGCTCCGCGGCGTACACCACGATGAAGTAGTAGCCGCCGTAGGCGTCGCAGCGGGGCCGTTCATGGGGTTTGGTCACCTCCTCCAGGGCGAGCTCGTGGAAGCCGAAGGTCCGGCGGAGGAGTTCCTCGTCGGCCGCGTCCGGGTCGCTGACGTCGAGCCAGAGCCGTTTCGCCGGATCGGCGAGCAGCTCGCCGATTCGGGCAACGCTTTCCTCGGCCGGTCTGGCCTGGTCCCGGGCATCCACCACCAGTCGCATGGTTCCCATGGCGTCCCCCTGTCAGCCCCGCCGTTTGAAGAATTGTACCGCACGCTCGTGCTTCTCGGCCGTCGCGCGCGTCTTGAAGGTGCCGAGGTTCCGCCGCTTGCCGGTTTTGGGGTTCTTCTTCCGGGAGTAGAGCCGGTATTGTCCCGATGCAAGTTTACGAATCATGCCGTACCATCTTACCGGCCGACCGGTCGTTCGCAAGAGGCCGGGCACGGGGCAGGTAGACGAGCGTGGTAGCCTGCGTCACCGCAGCGAGACCCGGCATGCCTGACCTTTGTCTGGACCAGCGGTTGCTAGGGAATCGCCCCGGGTTCACGCGTTCTTCACCATCGTTTCACGACCCCCCTGTATACTCCGCAGAAACCCGCCTCGAGGAGGCCTTGGTGCCAGTCAAACCAGTCATTGTGCTTGGTGTTCTATCGTTCGCTCTGTGGGGCTGCAGTGAAAGCAGGAACCCCACGTCGCTCGGAGATCCTTCAACAGCTACCGCCTTCCTGGCGAATGCCCCGGCGGGTGTCCCGGTCTACCGCGTCACCGCGATCAACGCATCCGTGGGACTGCGGGTGAACCAGTCGGGCGATGTGGCGGGATGGAGCACGACCTATCCCTACCAGCCGATTCTGTACACCGCGGAGACGGGGGTCATTGTGCTGCCCACTTCGACTGGTACGCCCTCCGGCGTCGCGCGAGACCTCTCGGATCGCGTCGCGGGTGTGGTGACGGTCGTGGGCGAGGCCAAGCTCAACACCAGCGGCGGAGCCATCCACGCGGTTCGCTGGAGGGTCGCGGTGCCGCAGGGGACCGTGATCAGCACGACCGACCTGGGAACTCTCCCGGGCCATTCGGAAAGCGCCGCATACGGCGTGAACAGCGCCGGCCAGATCGTGGGAACCTCCGACCCCAACTCCGCCCTCAGCATCCGCTCGTTCATCTATTCCAGTACTACCGGAATGGTCGACCTGGGACTGGGCAGTGTGGGCACCAACGCGCGGGCGCTGGACATTAACGCTTCCGGCGTGGTAACCGGGTACCTGGGCCTGCAGGCATTCCGTTGGACGACCACGGGCGGTCTGCAGAATCTCGGGGCGCCCGCCGGCTGGCCCAACGCCTTCGGGAATGCCATCAATGCCAGCAACCAGGTGGCGGCCTCGGCGACCGACGCCTTCGGCAACGCTTCGACGGTCGTCCGCTACACCAGCGGGACCGGGTGGCAGGTCCTGGGTGGGATGGGGCAGAGCAACAATGCGGGCCCCAACTCCGGGAACGGTATCGACCAATGGGGTGACGTGGTCGGGCTGGGGTGGCCCCGCACCGGTTCAACGCCGGCCATGAAGGCCGTATTCTACAGCGACAACCTGGGCCTGCTGGCTTACGTTGACGATCTCCTCGAGGTCCCCGGCAGCTGGCTCGTCAAGAATGCCTTCGACATCAATGACGCCCAGCAGATCACCGGATATGCCTACAACGCCCAGACCGCGGTAACCAGCGCCGTGCTGCTCACCCCGGTTACTCCGTCGCCACCCAATCAGCCGCCTGTCGCGAACTTCAGCTATTTCTGCAACGGGTTCTTCCAGTGCGGCATGGACGGCTCCCTCTCGACCGATGATCACGGCATCATCTTGTGGTCGTGGAGCGTGAACAACCAGGTGGTCTCGACCGGAAAATTCGGCAACATCCAGTTCAACGGCCCGCAGACCGTGAACGTGACTTTGACCGTGACGGACACCCGGGGAGTCAGCACCAGCATCACCAACCCGGTCGTGGTCGGTGGCGGAGTCAATCAGCCCCCGGTCGCCAACTTTACGGTGACCTGCACGCCCGGGAAGTGCGTGCTCGACGCCAGCTCGTCGACCGACGACAACGGTGTGGTGGGATATGGCTGGCAAGCGTCGATCGCGAGCCGGGGCGCCAAGGCGGGGGTACAGATCACCCGCAAATGGCTTGCTGCCGGCGGCAACAGCTACAAAGAGACGCTCACGGTGACGGATGGCAGCGGTCTGACCAATGTCCTGACCCGGAAAATCACGATTCCACACCCGTAACCGCGGGCAGGTGAGCAGAAGGCCGTCCGCAGGCGCGGACGGCCTTCTTGTGTTCTAGCGTCGCCATGACCCGATTGCCGGCCAGGTATAGCTGGTATGGCCAGGCAGACCTTGCAACATATCCTCACGAAAGCCACGAAATTCCGCGAAAGCCACGAAGAACAGAAACCAGAACTGAGAACAGCGCCTCGCGGAACTCGCGGAACGGCTCTTGGCACTTTCAACCCCAAAACGGAAACAACCAATATTTCTTCTATTGCTTCGGTTCCGGCATCGGGACGTTCCGCGTTGGTTCCGCGGCTTCCGCGTGGTGCCGTTTCAGTGTTCGTGGCTTTCGCGGAATTTCGTGGCTTTCGTGAGGAACACTGCGCAAACGAATCCTCCCTAGCGCCTTCCCAGCGCCGAGCGGATGCGGGCCAGGTGATGCCAGCTGTGGCGGACCGCGTGGTCTTCCAGGACGAACTGCGCGGTGACCGGTGCGCCGAAGCTCAAGGAAAAGGGCGCCGCCGTGTCCAGCTGCTCATCGGTAAACGCGCGGACCGCGGCGGCCGCCTGGCGGCTGTTGCGGCGCAGGAGCTCGAGCGCGTCGGCCTTGGTGACCTTCGCCTGGTCCTTGGCGTGCTTGGCGTTCATGTCGGCGACCGCTTCCCAGGTGACCTCGGTGACGGCCTTGCCGTCGGCAATGGATTTCGCCAGGTCGACCTCGATAGGGTAGACGCTGGCCACGTGGTGCACGCAGACGCCAACCGAGCGGCAATCCTTTCCGCTGCCGGTAACCGTCGTGTTCCACTCCTGGTCCGAGAGCCCGTCGGCAAAGGCGGCCAGGCCGGCCGCCCCTTCCTCGATGCGGGCGGCGAGTTGTTCAGCGCGTTTGGACATTCTGACCTCCGGCTTTCCAGGCCTCAATGCCTCCGCGATACCAGAGGACGTTGGTGTAACCCAGGTTGATCGCCCTGAGCGATGCGTTGTACGACATCCAGCAATGCGACGAGAGGCAATAGAGCACCAGCGGTGTCGCCTTGTTCCCCTGGGTGATCTGCTCGAGAAACTGGCCGAACTGCTGCTGGGTCTGGTCGCTGAAGCTCCCCGCCTGCGAGGCCGGAGTCGCATTCTGCGCGCCGGGGAGGATCTCGGCGCCGCCCAGGATGTCGAGCACCACGGAGTGGACCTGCTGATTGGCGAGCAGGGCCACGACGCCCTTGGTGGTGATCACCTGGCCGCCGGGGATACTCACCGGGGTGGGCGCGTGCATGGCGCCGGTATGCAGCTCAGAGGTCGGCGCGACGCCGAAGTCCTGGCGTTCCACCGCCATCAGCTGGTCCAGGTTGGCTGACCCCGGCGGTGGCTGCTGCTGCTGTTGTTGCTGTTGCTGTTGTTGCGGCGGCGGATTGCCGTAGGAATCCTGGGCTGCCGCACCGCCAGCCGCCGCGGGGATGATGAGAGATAGGAATACTAGAGTACGCATTGTAGAGACTCCTTCGCAGTCGTTGTACGCTAACGAAATGCAACCCGATCGGCGCACCACGGAAGCACGGAATTCACGGAACCGGCACGGAGCAGCCATTTGTCCATTTGAACCTGTTCGTGTTACCTCCGTGATGTTCGTGATTCCGGGGTGCGCAGTTGTTCGCCACTGGGGCTAAGGCGTTGTCTTGAGCTGGGTGCCCGGCATATTGAGCGCGCGCGCGGGATCAAAATTGGGGTCGTCAGTGAGCACGTAGCTCCCGTCGCGGAGCTGCCACGCGTTCTGGTACTGGTTGGAAAGCTGGACCGTTCCCCCGTAGTGGGGATCGTTATAGGTCTCCACGCCGCGGATTGATTCGATGGATTCGCGCTGGGTGCGATCCATGCTCTGGTTCTGGTTCTGCCAGGTGCCCATCTGGATTTCGTTGATTTCCCGGCTGGTATTGGCGATGATCGCCGAACGATCGGCCGCGGCGCGCCGGTTGGTTTCCGCCATCTGGCCATTGCTTTCCATCGCGATCCGGCTGCGTTCATTCATCACCTGGTTCATGCGCGATTGCCACTCCGGTGCCGACCGTATGGACTGCCGCAGGGCCTCGGCGGCCTTGAAGTCGAGTGCCCCCTCGGGCGCCCGCATCGCGAAACCGGGTGCGCTTGAGCCCTGGAGCAGCTCGATCCTCTGGCTCGGATCCACGGACGGCATCTGGGTCAGCATATAGAAGCTGGCGCTGGAAATCGTCTCCCGGATCGCCCGGCCGTTCTGTTGGTAGCTGATGAGAATCTCTCCGGCGTCGCCCCAGCTCTTCACCCCGTTCTGGTCTCCGGTCAGGCGCTTGAAGGGTTCGGCAAGATCCGGTCGGGGCCGGTAGTCGAGGATCCGGGCCCCGGGCCGGTTCCGCTGGACCCACCATTCCAGGTATTGCCGCGCGTTCCCGGCCCGGGCATGGAGGCACTGATCGGGATTCTGCGGAAAGTTGCCGGTACTCCACTTCTCTTCCGGGATAATCTGGATCCCGCTTGACCCATCGGGGTCGGTGGCGCTCCAGTTGATCCGCTGGGACGGCCCACAGCTGTTGAGCGCGGCATATTCCACCTCTCCCTGGGTCCGCCAACCGGCGGGGACAAAGAGGGTATAGGCGGTCATCGGGCGCTCGAAACCCCGGCGATCCAGGATCTCCGCCCGCTGGACTCGTAGCGGGGCTGGGCGGCTGGTGGCCTGGAGCGCAACGGCCGGGCTGGCACCGGATGCGGTCGCGCCAAGGATGAAGACGCTGGCGAGGCTCAAGCGAAACATGACAGCTCAGGGTAGGGGATGACTCAGCTTAGCGGCGCGTGCGGCAGAACGGAAGAGTCACTCCCAAATCACCTTGAACGCGTGGGTCCAGC
>JBDTTZ010000448.1:0-5459 GCA_040008015.1 Gemmatimonadota bacterium | reverse complement strand
GGACCGGCGCCTCCAGCCAGTCACCCCAGAACCCCTGCCCTCCGCCGATCCGGATGGTCTTGCTCATCGCATCAACGGGCTGGAAGGCTCCGGCAGGGGAACCTCGCGTGTCCAGGTGATGCCGTCCTGTTCCAGCGCCAGGATGCCGAGCGGATAGAAATCGGTCCCCAGGGACCAGGGGGACGGGATCATGGTGAAGCGGATGGTCTCGTCTTCGGGGGGGACCGACGAACCGGCCGAGCCGTCGCTGGGCAGCGCGACCCCGGTCCCGGCATAGAGCCGGATCTGGAGCCCGGCACTCCATCGCTCCCGGGTCCCCGGTTCCGCCAGCGCCGGGAAGAGTCGGAGCACGACCGCTTCGTCCTTGCGCCCGGTGTCGAGGTCCAGCGCGAGACGGCCGAAGGAATAGTCCAGCGGAGCATGCTCGAGCTGCCGGCCCGTCGAATCGTACAAGGTCATTCCCAGGTCGGTGAACAGCGACCACTGCGCCGGGCTCATGGTGAGATCCACTTCGAGATGACTGGCCCACGCGGGCAGGACGAACGGCGTGCTCACCGTGTCGGTGCCCGACCCGCTCACCACCAGGTCTCGCTCGACGCCGATCAGGTTCATCCGGGCGGCCGGGTTCCCGCCCGGTCCCGGTTGCCGGATCCGGGCGACGACGGTGCTGTTGGCGCGCGCCGCGTCAAACGCCAGGCTCGTCCCCTTGACTTCGAATCGGGCCGAGCTGCTCTGGCTGGGCGGAGCCACCGCGACCACTTCGTACTGCCCGCCAAGCACGTCGCGGCCATCCAGCCGGAACATCACTTCTTCCTGGCCCACTCCGGCGATCTGCGGCTCGGCGCCGCGCAGCGGCCGGCCACCCGGCTCGTGCAGGAACACCAGGATCGGCTGATTGCCCCCGATCCACGCCGAAACCTGGAAGGGCCGCCCGCTGTCGGCAGTGATCATGAGGCGACGCTGCGCCCCCGGCGGAATGGTGGTCGGCTTGACCTCCGCAAAGCCCGTAGCAGCCACCGGCGCAGGGCCGATGGTGTTGACCAGGCGAAACGCGGGGCCGGCCAGGCTATCGAGCGGCCATCCCGTGACCACCGCGGTCGCGATGCGATTCTCCGGGAGGGAGGCGGGACGATAGCGCAGGGTAATGATCGCGTGCGAATCGGTCAGGGTGACCGAGTCCGGGGCAATGAGCCACGGTGCCGTGCTCCGGAGTCTGAAGCTTTCGACTGGCGAGCCCGGGGGACGGAGCAGCTCGAAGCGCTGAACGGTGTCCGACGGCGAGCGGAGTCCGGCAGGGCGGTAGGCGGCGGTGACACCGTTGGAATCGCCCGCCACCCGCACCTCGATGTCCGCCACCCGGTGGCGGCCGAGCAGCCAGCGATATGCCGCCCCGACGTCAGGGATGCCGGCACCCTGGTCGAGAAAAGAGACATCGGGGATGGGACGCGCGGTGACCATCAGCGCCTGGCGGATGTTCCAGGCACTGAGCCCGAGGTGCTCCTGGTCCAGAGCGGACACCAGCAGTGCGGCCAGTCCCGACGCGTGGGGCGCGGCCATGCTGGTGCCCGAGCTGGTTTCCGAGCCCCGGTTCCACAGCGGCACCGTGGAATAGGCGGTGCCCGGCGTCATGATGTCGGGCTTGGCCTGCTCACCTCCACGGGCGCTGAAGTAGGCCACCGGCTCGCCCCGAGTCGCGGCGGGTTCGTTGGGGTCGCCGGGGAGAATAGCGCCGGCCGTCAGCGCCCGGCGGGCGGATCCAGGGAACGAGAGGGTGGAGAGACCGGGCCCGTCATTGCCGGCGCTGATGGCGAACACCAGCTCGGGGTGCAGGGTGAGCACCGAGTCCACCATCCGGTCGATCAGGGCGGAGCCTTCGATCTCGTTGCCCACGCCGAAGCTCATGTTCACGACCAGGGGAATTTGCCGGCCAGCCGCGAAACGAATCGCGTAGTCCAGCGCGCGGATCATGCTGCCCGTGGTCGAGAGGCCGCCCTGCGCATCGTTGCTGATCTTGAGACCCAGCAGCTGGGCGCCGGGAGCCACGCCGTTGAAGCCGGCAACACCATAGATGTTGTGGCCGCCCGCGATGCCCGCCACGTGGGTGCCATGGCCCCGGGTATCGAAGAAGAGATCGAGGACCGGTTCACCCGAGGCTTCGCTGATGTTGGCCGCGAGATTGAGCCGCGGCACCCGGCGCTTCTGCGCCCAGCCGAACAGCTCATGGCCGGCCAGGTAGTCGTGGATCGGCCGTTCGCCCGCGAACGAGCCGTCCCGGTCCCGGTCCACCAGCAGGATCCAGCCGTCGCTGGCCCGGGTGACCAGCACCGGCAGCGAGTCGCCGACCAGACCGTTGCCATCGACATCGGCGCCACCGGTATTGCCCAGCGGGATTTCCCGGAAGAGACCGCCGTACCAGGGCCCGCTGGCATTGAAGAGCACCACCCTCCCGAAGCCGCCGAGCAAAACGCCGCCGATCCGGACCGAATCGCCCTGCCGCGCGAGCGGGGCGAGAGCAATGCGGCCCTCGCCGGAGAAATCCCGCAGGTCCAGGACCTTGCGCTCCCCGGTACTGGTCGAATCCAGGCCGCGAACCCCGGCATCGATGCCGCTGTCCAGGATGGCGATGAGCACGCCCCGCCCGTCGTAGGTCGGGTGGAGCCGGAGGAACTCCGGAATGCCGGTGGAGAAGAGCGGCATCTTGCCCCGCCGAAAAGCGGTCTCCGGATCTTCCGAGTAGATCGGCTGCGGCGGGAGCTGGTCGCGCAGGGATTCGATGCCGCTTCCCGGAAGCGGCCCGGGATCGATATTGGGCTGAATAGCTGGATGCGATGCGCACGCCGCCAGCAGGAGAAAGGAAGAGAATCCGACTGTAGACCGCCTGATCATTCTTGTGCGTGCCTTTGGCATTGTACTGGATTCGGGTCCTGCAACATCTCCTCGCGAAGACCGCGAAGGATACGCGAAACCGCGAAGAACACTTTGTCGGTGTTGATTGGGTTCCAGTGCCCTGCCACCATGATCCCAAATCCAGCCCCTATAAACAATCAAGTAGGCGAAGTCCCAAATCCGAAGCTTTGCGTCCTTCGCGCGACTTCGCGTTCGATTGCAGACCGCCTGATCAGCCTTTCGCGTACCTTTGGGAACCTACCTGATTCAGGTCTTGCCACATCCCCTCGCGAAGACCGCGAAGGATACGCGAAAACCGCGAAGAACACTTTGTCGGTGTTGATTGGGTTCCAGTGCCATACCACCATGATCCCACTCAAAGTCCTTAAAAAAAATTAAGCGAAATCCCGAATCCGAAGCTTCGCGTCCTTCGCGCTACTTCGCGTTCTTCGCGAGGAGATGTTGCAAGGCTTGCCCTTACTGAACAGGCAAACGAACGCACCCAGATGCGGGCCGCAAAATCCGCGCCCCCCAGTATCATGATCGCAAATCCGACCTTACAAAAACGAATACCGAATCTCACATCGGAATCTTCGTGCTCTTCGCGCTACTTCGCGTTCTTCGCGAGGAGATGTTGCAAGGCCTGCCCTTACTGAGCAGGCAAGACGAACGCACCCAGATGCGGCCCGCCGTAATTCGACGTCACTCGAAGCAAGAACGCCAGCTGGTCCCGGGTCTCCTCGACCGTGATGATGGCGTCGGCGAAGCCGCGGGCCGCGGCGAACTTGGCGTCCAGCTGCTGCTCGTAGTCGGCCCGCATCTCGTCGACCGATGACTGGGTCTCGGGGTCGAGCGGCGCATTGGCCTTCCTGGCCTTGTCGATGTCCGGGCCATGGACCGCGCCGATCGCGGACTCTCCTTCCATGACCGCCATGCGGCCGGTGGGCCAGCTCACGATAAAATCGGGGTCGAAGCCCTGCCCCGCCATGGCATAGTAGCCGGCGCCGGAGGCATGGTTGATCGTCAGCACGATCTTGGGAACCAGCGCCGTCGCCATCGCCTCCACGAAGCGAGCGCCCGCCCGGATAATTCCCGAGTGCTCCGCCTCGGGGCCCACCATGAAGCCGCTCACATCCTGCACGAACAGGATGGGGAGCTTCTCCCGGCTGGCATTCTCAATGAAGTAGGCTGCCTTTTCCGCACTCTCGGTATAGATAATGCCGCCGGTGCGGGGCCGGACGTTGCCCTTGATAAGGCCGCGCTGGTTGGCCAGCACCGCCACGGGACGGCCCTCGATCCGGGCGTGGCCGCAGAGGATCTCGCCCGCGAAGTCGGGCTGGAATTCATCCAGCTTGCCGTCATCCAGCAGGCAGCGCAGCACCTTGTGCATGTCGTAGGACATGCGGTGATCGTGGGGCAGCAGCTCGTACAGCTGGGCGGGCGGTGCGGCAGGCGGACGAGTCGCGCCCACCCGGTGGGCTACTGGCCCGGTCTCGGGCAACCGGGCCAGGTACTCCCGAATCTTGACCAGGCACTCCTTGTCGTTCTTGGCCCGGTAATGGGCCACCGCGCTGATCGCGGTATGGGTCTTCGCCCCGCCCAGGGTTTCCGCATCCACCGTCTGTCCCGTCGCACCTTTTACCAGGTTGGGGCCGCCCAGCCCCATGAAGCTGGTGCCGTCCACCATGAAGATCACGTCCGACAGTGCGGGCAGGTACGCGCCGCCGGCGATGCAGTTGCCCATCACCGCGCTGATCTGCGGCACGTGGAGATAGTGCCGCATGATGGAGTTGTAATAGAAGATCCGGGCGGCGCCGTACTGGCCCGGAAAAACCCCGCCCTGGTAGGGAAGGTTGACCCCGGCGCTGTCCACCAGGTAGATGATGGGAATCCGCTGCCGCATGGCCACTTCCTGGGCCCGCAACATTTTCTTGATGGTCTCGGGCCACCAGGACCCGGCCTTGACCGTGGAGTCGTTGGCGACGATCACCACGTCGCGCCCCTCGACCACGCCCAACCCGGTGATGACGCCCGCGCCCGGCGCCTGGCCGTCGTATTGATCGTAGGCGACCAGCAGGCCGAGCTCGAGCCATGGCGTGTTGGGATCCAGCAGCTGCTCCACCCGTTCCCGGGGAGAGAGCTTGCCCTGCTCGTGCATCCTGGCGATACGGGAGGCGCCACCGCCCTGGCGAAGCCGCGCGGCCAGGGTGAGGTATTCGTCGGTCAGCGTGCGCAGGCGGCTAATTCTCAAGATGCTCGCCGGCCCAGGATTCGATGTAGGCGATGAGCTCGCTGGTCTTGGTGCCGGGCCCGAACAGCTTGCCGATCCCCAGCGTTTCCAGCGCGTCCATATCCTCCTGTGGGATGATGCCCCCGCCGGTCACCAGGATATCCCCCCGCCCCTGATCGTCCAGCAGCTTCTTGACCCGGGGAAAGAGCGTCATGTGCGCCCCCGACAGGATCGACAATCCGACCACGTCCACGTCCTCCTGCACCGCGGCCCGGGCGATCATCTCGGGGGTCTGGTGCAGCCCGGTGTAGACGACCTCCATGCCGGCATCCCGGAGCGAGGC
>JBDTTZ010000447.1:0-4671 GCA_040008015.1 Gemmatimonadota bacterium | reverse complement strand
AATACCGGCGGCGGCGTGGCCGAAGGTACCTACCTGTACCCGATGCCGGGAGAGGCGGTCTTCACCGACTTCTCGCTGTGGATCGGCGAGCAGGAAGTCCGGGGCGAGATGATGCAGGCCGAGCAGGCCCGGGGGATCTATGAGGAAATCGTCCGCAAGCTCCGGGACCCCGCCCTGCTCACCCTGGAAGGTCACGGTCTCATTCGAGCCCGGGTCTTTCCTATTCCACCGGGAGAATCCCGCAAGGTCGTGCTCCGCTACAGCCAGATGCTGGACCGCTCCGGCGATGCGCTCCGGCTGCGCTATGCCATCGGGAGCCGGAGCCAGCGGGAAACCGGCCACGGTGACGTTCGAGTACAGCCCGGCGATGGGTTCTCGTTTCACGTGACCTTGCCCAATGCTTCCACCATGGGGACTCCCTACTCCCCGACTCACCAGATCACCACCCGGCAGAACGGGGAACGCCTGATCGTCACCCTGGCTCCTGACGCCGCGGGCGATGTCGAGCTCTTCATCCCGCTTCGGCGGGGACTGGTGGGCACCAGCCTGGTAACCCACGCTCCGGGAGGCGAGGATGGCTTCTTCATGCTGTTGCTTTCCCCGCCCACGACGGAAGAGGGGAACACCGTTCCGCGGGATCTGTCGCTGGTGGTTGATGTCTCGGGGTCGATGTCCGGGGAGAAGATCGAGCAGGCCCGGGCGGCGATCCTGCAGGCGCTGGAAAGCCTGAACCCGGCGGACCGCTTCCGGCTGGTCGCCTTTTCGTCCGCGGTGCGCAACTTCCGACAGGGATTTGTCTCCGCGACGCCGGAAAACATCGCGGCGGCGCGCCGCTTCGCCGAGAATCTCAATGCCAACGGCGGCACCAACATTGAAGGGGCGCTGAACGCGGTGCTCGACCAGGCCCCGGCCGAAGAGCGGTTGCCGATCATCATCTTTCTGACCGACGGCATCCCGTCAATCGGCGAACAGGCGCCCGATAAGCTGGCCGAAGCCGCTGCGGCCCATATCGGCCGCAACCGGATCTTCACGTTCGGGGTGGGACATGACGTGAATACCTACCTGCTCGACCGGCTCTCCCGGGAAGGCCGAGGCAGCGCCGCATATGTCGCACCGGATGCGGATGTCGAGGTCGCGGTAGGGTCCCTGGTTTCCAAGATTCAACATCCGGCGCTGGTCAACCTTCACATCGTCGCCAGTCCCGTTCGACTGGTTCAATCCTATCCCGCGGACCTGCCTGACCTGTTCTTCGGTGAGGAGCTGGTCGTGTTCGGCCGGTATCGGGGCGAGGGCAACGGCACCGTCGTCATCGAGGGGGAGCGCAATGGGCGGCGGGAACGGTTCACCGCGCAGGGCCATTTCCCCACAACCGAGGACGGCAACGATTTCATCCCCAAGCTGTGGGCCTCGCGCAGGATTGGTGAGCTCACCAGGCAGATCCGGATTGAAGGGTCGAGCCAGGACCTGGTGAACCAAGTGCGTGAGCTTGGCCTGCGTTACGGGATTCTGACCGAGTACACTTCGTACCTGGTGCAGGAACCCGGCATGGCGCAGAACGTCGCGCTGCCGCGGGACCAGGCCGGCCAGCGGGGGAACGGACAGGGAGCGCCACCGGCATCACGGCCGGAACTGCAGACCGGGGCTCGCGCCTTCGAGAGCGCGGATGCCAGCTCAAAGATGGCCGCGGCGGGGAGTCTTGCCGAAGCCGAGCGGGTCGCCGATCATCGCATGGACGAGCTGCGCCGGAGGGATGGGTCGGCTCCGACGCGCCGGGCCGGAGGCAAGGTGTTCCGGCAGGACGGCACCCGCTGGATCGATGTGCTGGTGAGCGACAGCGTGCCGGTTTCAGAGGTGGTGGCCTACAGCGATGCCTACTTTGCCCTGGTACGGGCGCTGCCGGAGTTGTCGCAGTACCTGGCGGCCGGCGACGATCTGACCATAGCCGGCAAGCGCGCCACCATCCGCATTGGGGCCACTGGGACGCGCACCTGGACGGCGGGCCAGCTCGAACGGTTGCTTCGGGCTTACAAGGGATAATGAGCCACGATCTTACCGAGCTGTATCGCGAGTATCATGCGTCGCTGGTGCGGATGGTGTATCGCCGCACCGGTGACCATGACCGCGCGGAGGATATTGCCCAGGAGACATTTGCCCGGGCCCACATGGCGCCGCCCAACAACCCGCGGCCCTGGCTGTTCGCGGTGGCGCTGAACCTGGTTCGGGAGGACGGACGCCGATCGGTCCGCCAGGGTCGGAGGCTGCAATTGCTGCGGGCGGAGTCGCCCGAGTCGGCTCCGATGCCGGATCATGAGTACGACCGGGAGGAGCGGACCGCGGCGGTCCGGGCAGCACTCGACCAGCTCACCGAGCGGGATCGAGAGGCGCTGCTGCTGAAGGCCGAGGGATTCAACTACGATGAAATCGCCGCGACGCTGGGTCTCGCGAAGGGTGCCATTGGAACGACATTGGCTCGAGCGCGCCGCCGTCTGGTGGAAGCGTATCGGGCGGGAGAGAAGGGATCGCATGCTGCATCTGGATGAAGGAATTCTGAGCGCCCTGCTCGATGGCGAGCTTTCCGGCGCAGAACAGCTGGAAGTCGAAGCCCACCTGCGCGGGTGCGGCGAATGCCGCGACCGCCTGGCGGAGTTGAAGGATTTCATGCGGGAGTCCGATCAGCTGGTGACCGCCCTGGGCGAGGTGCCGGTGAAAGTGGCGGCCAGTAAACCGGGTCGGGGACGAAACTACCGCGCCCTGGCCTGGGCCGCGTCGATCGTTCTTGCCGTGGGACTGGGGTTCGCTGGAAGGTCCATGCTCCAGGAGCGGAATGTGGCGAACTCCCTGGGGGAGTCTGGACGCCTGGGCCAAAAGGCCGCTCCGGTCGGAGACACCCCGGCCCCGGTCGCCGTGACGCCGCCGCCGGTCTCAGAAGAAAGGGCTTCCCCTTCGGCGTCCGGAGGCGGGGTCGCGCCGGGAACCGTATCCAGCGCCGATGGCCAACGCTCCAGGGACGCACAGGATCCGGCCGCGCCACCCGATCAGCCAATCGCTCGGGAAACCGAGCGACGCCCCGCGGTAGCTCAAGACCTCAGTGTGGACAGCATCAATCCCCGACGCCAATTGGCGGGCGACCTGGCGGAGGCTCCGACGCAAGGATTCCGTGAGGGAGCCGCCGGCACCGTGACCCCAGCTGAGGCTGACAAGGCCCGCCGCGACTCCACCGCAGGCCAGGACGATCAGCGTCAACCAGAGGCAGGTCGGACCGAAGTACCGGCTTTGGCCTTGAGAGCCCGAGCCAGCAAGGATGTCGCGGCTCAATCCCAGAGCGCCCCGGCCATGTTGCAGCCCCGGGACGAGGCAAACAGCTACGCCCTGAAGCCCCCTGGTGCACCGGTGATCTCAATGGAGGAGGCCGTGAGGGTCCTGGGCGGGTCCATCCGGCTGGTGGATAGCCTGACCCCGGTCCGGCTGGAACTGGAGGGTGCAGATTCCACCATCCGAATTGTTTATGTGACGGCCGGGGTCGAAGTGTGGCTGGACCAGCAGCGGGACCGGGGGATTGCCGGGTTCCGGCGGTACCAGCCCGAGGGGGCAGCGCGCAAGCTGAACACTTCTATTAATACATTGAATTGGAATGACTTACGTGGTTTTTACCTGACCTTGACCGGTCCGTTACCTACCTCCGTTCTGGAGCAAATCAAGGCCCGGATACGCTAATCCGGGCCCCCTGCCAACCCCCCTGTCCGTAAGGCTTTAGGAATCCAAACCCGCGAAACTACTTTACCTCCAGCCGAGGAGTTTTATATTAGGCCGTCGGGCTGGGGGGCGAAAAGTGGTACCCTTGGCGGTTCGCGACGGGATCTCATCCCCTCGCACAATCTCACTCCATTTGGAGGACGTAATGAAGAAGATTCTTCAGAGCGCGTTAGTTCTCGGTGTCCTGATGGTGGCAGGTGCGGGCTTGTTGAACGCCCAAGGCGCTGGTCGCGCGAGCTTCCACGTTGGCGGCGGAGTGGTTCTGCCGCAGGGTGATTTCAACACCGGATTCAAGATGGGTTGGCAGGGCATGGGCGGGGTGGCATTTGGTCTCTCCGGTATTCCGATCATCATTCGCGTTGACGGCGCCTATGGTCAGAACAACTGCGATGGTGCTGATTGCAAGGTCAAGTTGTTCAGCGGCCTGCTGGGCGGGCAGTACAACATCGGCGCCGCGGCGGCCGCGGTGCATCCCTACGTCCTTGCCCAGGTCGGGATGACCAACGGGAAGTTCACCTTCCCCAGCAACACGGCCTTCAATTCCAGCGAGACCAAGTTTACCTGGGCCGGTGGCGGCGGCGTCAATTTCGGCATGGGCTCGATGCATGTGTTCGTCGAAGCCAAGTACCTGGCGGTGCAGACCAGCGACGGGAGCACCAAGATGATTCCGATCATCGTGGGATTCCAGTTCGGCGGCGGGATGTAAGTAGTCGCAGTTCCCGGTACTACACGGCCGGCATCCCCCTGGATGCCGGCCGTTGTTTTAGGCCATAATAAGCTGGAGGTCCTGATGCGAGTGTTTCCGGGCCTGGCGGGAGTTGGCCATGGAATGTCGGTGGCATCCCGTTCACCGTTCGGCTGGACGGCTGATGGCTGATGGCTGATGGCTGATGGCTGATGGCTGATGGCTGATGGCTG
>JBDTTZ010000446.1:0-2478 GCA_040008015.1 Gemmatimonadota bacterium | reverse complement strand
GGCACCACGTCGAGGTGGGACACCAGGGCCAGGGTCGGACCCGGGACCGGGCCCCGAATCTCGACCTTCACGCCGGTCGCGTCGCGGACGGCGTCAAGCCCCCAGCTCCGGGCGGTGGTCTCCACCAGGAGGGCCACCGCCTCCTCTGAGCCGCTCACCGACGGGGTGGCGACCAGCTCCTGGAGCAGGACGATTTCAGGTTGCAAGGTCGACATCGATATACGCCGCTTTCTCCTTGCGTCCGACGATCATGGTTCCGCACCCGGTGCCGGTGAAGACTTCCAGCAGGAGGGCATCCGTGGTCTTTCCGCCGATGATGTGGGTGCGCTCGACGCCGTTGGTCGCGGCGCGGATGCAGGCCTCGACCTTGGGCAGCATGCCGCCGGCAATGGCGCCGCCCGAGACCAGCGCGCCCAGCTC
This sequence comes from Gemmatimonadota bacterium, assembly GCA_040008015.1. Taxonomy (GTDB): domain Bacteria; phylum Gemmatimonadota; class Gemmatimonadetes; order Gemmatimonadales; family GWC2-71-9; genus DASYPP01. The sequence continues at coordinate 2,058 of JBDTTZ010000446.1, read as the reverse complement.
CTCGGGGTCGGCAAAGGCGACCAGGGTCGAAGGATCGCTGGGATCCCGAAGGACACCGGGGGCGCCGGTGAGAAAGATCAGCTTCTGGGCCTTGAGCGAGACCGCCAGCGCTTCAGCGACGGTATCGCCGTTCACGTTGTAGACCCGGCCCTCGCGATCGCCGGCCAGGCTGGCGATGACGGGAACGAACCGCGCCGCGAGCAGCGTGTGGAGCACCCGGGGATCAACGCCATCGATATCACCCACGTGCCCGAAGTCCACCATCTCCGGCTTCCCGCCATTGATGGTGACCGACACCGGCGGACGCTGGTGGGCCGAAATGAGATCCGCGTCCACCCCGCTCACTCCCACGGCCTGGACATCGTGGCTGCGGAGCGCCGCGAGCAAGTCTACGTTGAGCGAACCGGCATAGACCATCTTGGCCACTTCCAACGCCGCGTCGTCGGTCACCCGGCGGCCGTTTACCATTCGGGGCTCGACACCCAGCCTGCGGCTCAGCGCAGTGGCCTGAGGACCGCCGCCGTGTACAACGACCAGCTTGATGCCCAGCGAGGAGAGCAGCGCGATCTGCGCGGCGACGTGATCCAGCGCGTCGGCGTCGCCCAGCACCTCGCCGCCCAGCTTGAGCACGAAGATGTTGTCGCGGTAGGCCCGCACGTAGCGCAGCGCGCCCTTGAGGCCGGTGATGCCTTTGGCTGAATCAATCACTCGTGCGACTCCGAAAAGAGAATTTGCCACAGATTACACGGATCCACACCGATACAACGGCGGCGAATAATGGTCCTATCCGCGTGCATCAGCGCAATCCGTGGCAAGCTTTTATCCAAGTAACTCCAATAGCAACGCCCGTTGCGTGTGCAGCCGGTTCTCCGCCTGGTTCACTACGACCGAGTGCGGGCCGTCCAGCACCGCATCCTCGATCTCCACGTTGCGCCGTACCGGCAGGCAATGCATCACGATGCCTTTGCTGCCGCGGGTGGACTTGTGACGCGACGCCGTGAGCTTCCAGTCGCGATGCGCGTTGCGCAGCTCGGCCTCCGGCTCGGCCTGGCCGAAGAGCTTCACTGATCCCCACGCCTTTACATAGACCGCGTCGGCGCCGACCACCGCCTCGTCGGGATCGTTGATGATGGAAACTCCGCCCCCGCCGGTCTCGCGGCTGAGCTTCCGGATCAGCGCCGTGTCCTCGGGATCGAGCTCGAAGCCATCGGGCCGGGCGATGACGATCTCCATCCCAAGTCGCGCCGCGGCGAGCGCCGCGCTGACCGGCACTGCCGTCGGTAATGCCTTGGGGTGCCAGGCCCAGTTGAGCACGAACCGCTTGCCCCGGGTTTCCCCCAGCGATTCGCGGAGCGTCAACCCATCCGCCAGCTCCTGGCAGGGGTGCCGGCGGGCGGATTCCAGGTTGATCACCGGCTTCTCACAGTAGCGGGCGAAGTTCCGGACCACGGCGTCCTGCCGGGCCACCGACCAGTCGTCGCCGCGGGGGAAGCTGCGCACGCCGAGCACGTCGGCGTAGCGCCCCAGCACCCGCGCCGCATCCACGATATGCTCTACCGAAGCGCCATCCATGACCGCGCCCAGCTCGGTCTCCAGGGTCCAGCTGCCCTTGCCCGGTTCCAGCACGATCGCGTGGCCTCCGTGGAGGAACATCGCCGCTTCGAAGCTGGCCCGGGTCCGGAGACTCGGGTCCATGAACACCAGGGCCATGAGCTTCTTCTCGAGGCCGCCGGTGATCTCGCCGCGCTTGACCCGGGCCGCGAGCGTAAGAACCGCTTCGACCGCATCGACCGACCAGTCTTCCACCGCCAGAAAATCCAGTTTCATTTTGGTGGTCATTCCGGAGAAGCGAAGCGGCCGAGGAATTTCAAAGCGCTCGGGATGACAGCAGTGTCAGTCATATGCACTGAGCCAGAGCCTCCAACAGCAAGTCGGTTTCTTCAATAGAGAAGCTGAGCGGCGGCAAAAGCCGCAGTATCTGGGGATCCGAGGCGGTCCCGGTCAGCACCCGGCGGCCGAACAGGTCGCGCTGGACCTCCGCCGCGGGGCGCTTCATGC
>JBDTTZ010000445.1:0-6051 GCA_040008015.1 Gemmatimonadota bacterium | reverse complement strand
ACTTAGGTGTGGCGGCGGGGCGGCAGATCGGCCGGTTCCACATGGTGGAAGGCCACAGTCGGGGCCCGGATCTGCCGACCCGGGGTCCCCCGGGGTCCCAACTCTGTGGGGGGAGGAGGATCGGTATCGGGGCAAAGTGTCGCAAAAGGGGGCCCTAAATGTCGCGAAACGGGCCCAAACTCACCGCTTCCTGACCCCTAGAATGGATTCTCCTGTGGACAAGTGGGGATCTATGCTGCCTCACCGGCTCGTGGCGATCCTGTGGCTTCCCGTGGTCATCGCGCAACGTGGCGGCCCGCCTCCGGACGTGAGTTCAGCAGTCCCTCCTCCCGCACCCGGACCGGGCCCAGCCGTACAAGTCACCCCCCCTGATAGTAGCATCTCCATCACTGAGCACGCCGCCGGCTACGTCGCAACCTATTTCGTCAAGAACATCGGTACGGTCAATTCAACCTACACGATGACCTGTGTCGTGGTGGGTCAACTCAGCTGCATTTCGGTCAGTCCCGCCCAAGCGACGCTAAGTCCAAACCAGCAGGTCGATGTCGACATCACCTATGGCACCGGGAATCAGAGCCTGCCCAAGTTCAACAAACTGAAATTGACGGCGACCGGAGGCGGGACCGCTACAGGCCAGTATTCGGTTAACATCGGAACCTCGATCATTCAGCTCGCGGCAACGGGAACCTTGACGAGCACCCTGCTCACCGTTCGGCGACGCCAGCCGCTCTTGATCGCGCGGTTCATGCTTCCATCGGGGCTGCAACCGATACGACGAACACTGTTTTGCGGTGGAGGTCAGGCGGCGTGAGCGATAGCGTGACATCACTCGCCAGGCATAACCGCGGCCTGCTGGAGTGGGAAGTGGATTCCACTCACCAATTGAACCCCGGGGGGAGCACCGATTCGCTCATCATCCGGCAGTGTGCCACGACTGGATTTGGTCCAGCCTGTACCACAGAATCCCGTCGCGTACTCCTCGTGAACGACTCCACTCCGCTCTTTGGTTTCACCGGGATGCCACTCGAGGCCCTGGGCGGCGGCTTCAGCAGCGGGTTTGGACCGGGAATCAGCGTCTCCGGAGCAGAAGTTGAGACGGGATTCACGACCCCTGCCTACGTGTCAAGAGGTGCGGCCAGGTCGGTGGAAGGTCCCCCATTTGGAGAAGACACTCTTGAATCGTAGGTTGTCATTCAAGAGGAGGAGGTCCCAATGGAATCCGTTCGCCGGGGAGTCAATGGAAAACGCCTGTTCACACCGGACTTTAAGCGAGAGCAGATCGGCCGCGTGCTTCGCCAGGAGGTGACCGTCGCTGAGTTGAGTCGGGAACTGCAGGTCTCGCCGGCCCTGGTCCGTCGCTGGAAGTACTTGCAGGAGGCGGGCGGTCACGCCGCGGTCAGCGCGAACGAGGACGTGGTGCCAGCCAGCGAGTTACGCGCGGCGCAGCAGCGCATTCGGGAACTGGAGCGGGCGCTCGGTCGTAAGACGATGGAGGTGGAGATCCTCCAGACCGCGCAGGCCGAGGTAAAAAAAAGACCGAGCTATTACGGCGTGTCCAAGTCATGAGTCCGTATCCGGTGGCCGTGATCTGCCGGACACTAGGCATCAGTCGGAGCACCGCGTACCGGTCGAGTACCGGCCGCGGGCCCTTTTACCGCAAGGCGGACAACGCCGACGTCGAAACCCACATCCGCGCGATCCTCCGGACCCGGGGGACCTACGGGCACAAGCGGCTGACGGCCTTAGTCAATCGGACCTACCAGACGCGCTACAACCGCAAGCGCATTCGCCGAGTGATGCGGATGCTGGGCTTGGCGCTGCCGGCGCGGGCGCGGCGACGGAATGCCCGCCCGCATCGCGGGCGCATCATTCGCGGGCAGTCGAACGAGTGATGGTGCAGCGACACCCTGGAGATTCCCTGCTGGAACGGCGAGTATGTCCAGCTCGCCTTCGCCTTGGACTGTCACGACCGGGAAGCCCTGAGCTGGGTGGCGGCCGCCCGCGATCTGACCGGCACCGAGATTCAGCAGCTGATGCGGGGTGCCGTGGCCGCCCGCTTCGCCCGGGGCTGGGCGACGTCGCCCGTGCAATGGCTGAGTGACAATGGCGGGCCGTACACGGCGCTGGCCACGACGGGGGAAGCGGAGCGGCTGGGCCTGGTGCCCATCACCACCCCGCCCGCCAGTCCCGAGTCCAACGGCATGAGCGAGGCCTTCGTCAATACGCTTAAGCGGGACTAGGATCCGGCGGATTGCCGTAGCTCGGCGGTCGTGCTTGCGCAGATCGCCGGCTGGATCGAGGACTACAACACCATCGCGCCCCACTCGGCGCTGGGGTACCGCTCGCCCCGTCAATACCGGGCCGAGCAGAACCCGAAAGAGGCACAGCTAGCTACACCCTGAGTGTCTCACGAACCGGGGGACCGAGCAGCCATCCTGGACGACATTCCGGAAGACACTGACGTGCTCCTGGTGCTCACCCGCCGGCCAGCGCTCGATGAGCTGGTGATAACGCAGCACTACGTCTACACGATTCATCTCGATGGTTCTATTACCTGGACCAATCGCAACCAATAAGCGGGGACCGCTGGGCGCTCATGAAGGGTGCCCTTGAGATTCCTCACTGCGTTCGGAATGACATCGGTTGTTTGCCGTCCAGCCGTCAGCGCCCATCCAGATCATACGCCTTGATCTTCCGGTACAACGTCCGCTCGCCGATTCCCAGCACTTCGGCCGCCTTGCGCCGGTTGCCGCGGTACTCCTCCAGCGCCGCCTGGATGGCCGCCTTTTCGACATCGGCCATGGTCATCCCGGGCCGGTAGATGACGGTGTCGGGCTCCGGCTCCTCCACCACCTCGGCGATGGACGGCTCCCCCAGCTCGATCACCTGGACCCGCTGGGGCCGGTCCTCCAGCCGGCGGCGCAGCTCCTCCACCTGGAGCCGGAGCTCCACCAGCGAGCGGAGGATGAACTCCAGCTCCTGCGCCGGCACGTTGTGGCCGGTGCCGAGCGTGCCGATCCGCATGGGCAGCATGCGGCCGGGACCGTCCAGGATGTCGCGAGGGATATCGCTGGCCCGGATCTCGGTGCCGGGCGCCAGCACCACCATGGACTCGATCAGGTTTCGGAGCTGGCGGACGTTGCCGGGCCAGGGCGCCTCCACCAGGAGCCGCATCGCCTCGGGGGTAATACCGCGGAACTTGCGATCGTGCTGTTTGGCGAGTTCCTGGATGAAGCGGCGGACCAGGAGCGGGATGTCTTCCCGGCGCTCGCGCAACGGAGGGAGATAGATGTTGAGGACGTTCAGCCGGTAGTACAGGTCGTCGCGGAACTGCCCCAGCTCCACCTCTTCCTTGAGGTTGCTGTTGGTGGCCGCCACCACCCGCACGTCCACCTTGATCGGCTGGGTGCCGCCGACCCGGAAAAAGTTCCGGCTCTCCAGCACCCGGAGCAGCTTCACCTGCACGCTGGCCGAAATCTGGCCGATCTCGTCCAGGAAAATCGTCCCCTCGTCCGCCAGCTCGAAGCGGCCCAGCCGCCGCTCGGCGGCGCCGGTAAAGGCGCCCTTCTCGTGACCGAACAGCTCCGACTCCAGCAGCGCCTCCGGCAGCGCGGCGCAGTTCACCGCGATGAACGGCTTGCCGCGCCGGGGGGAGAGATCGTGCAGCGCCTTGGCCACCAGCTCCTTGCCGGTCCCCGACTCGCCCTGCACCAGCACCGTGCTCGACACCGGGGCCATCTGCTCGATCTTGACCAGCAGCTCCTGGATGGCGCCGCTCTCGCCGATGATACCGGTCAGCTCCTGGAGCTTCCGCCGGTCGATCATCCGGCGCGCGGTGGACAGTACTTCCTCGGTGGAGACCGGCTTGGTCATGATCTCGGTGACGCCCATGTCGCCTTCGATCCGGCCGGTGTCGGTGGCCTCCAGCAGCGCCAGGGTGGAGATCGCCGAGTCGCGCGCCGCGGCCGCCAGTTGGCGGGTATGGGTCTCGTGCAGCCCGCCGGTCAGGATCACCAGGTCCGGGCTGTCGCGGCGCAACGCGGCGCGGCCATCGTCCACCGGCGCCACCATGGACGTGGCGAAGCCCGCCGCCTCAAAGGCGGCGTTGAGACGGACCGCCGTCTCGATGTCATCCATGGTGATCAACGCGCGTTCGGCCATTAGCTAGTGACAAGTGACAAGTGACAAGTGACAGGGATGTCATTCCGAGCGGAGCGAGGAATCTTGTTTCGGCGACTGGTAGGATGCTACCAGGCTCGGAGAGAAGATCCCTCGCGATGCTCGGGATGACACTTCTAGTGTTGCGTGTTTCCCCTTAGCAACTCCACAGCATGCTCAACAACCTTCTCCAGCACCGCCAATCCCTCCTTCACACCACCGGTGCTTCCGGGAAGATTCACGATCAGCGTCTTCCCGCGGGTCCCCGCGAGCCCGCGGGAGAGAATCGCGGCCGGCACCCTCGTCCACGCGCTCATCCGCATGGCTTCTGCGATGCCGGGAAGCGGTTTCTGGATGACGCCGGCGGTAGCTTCAGGAGTAATGTCCCGGGCGGAGATCCCGGTGCCGCCGGTGGTGATCACCAGGTCCGCCAGCCCCGAGTCGCACCAGCGGAGCAGCCGGGGGGCGATGTCATTCACTTCGTCGGGAACCACCTCGCGGGCGGCGATCTCATAGCCGCGCTGCTTCGCCCACTCGGCAATCGCATCCCCGGAGGTGTCCTGTCGCTTGCCCCGGCTTCCGGCGTCGCTCACGGTCAGGATGGCGATTCTCATAAGACGGTAGGGCGGTAAGGCGGTAAGGCGGTAAGAACGTCGGTGTTGTCATCCCGAGCGTAGCGAGGGATCTCAAGTTGACCTCGCACGCGAGCGGTCACAGCCCTCGACAAGGCAACCCTTGAGATCCCTCTCTCGCTTCGCTCGCTCGGGATGACAGACTCGAGTCGGTTACTTACCGTCTTACCGTCATACTGTGCTACCGTCATTTCGCCTTCTTCACTGAGCCCGATTTGTAGAACGGCATCTTTACGACCTCTGCCTCTTGCTTCTCTCCGCGCACTTCGACTTGGAACTTGGTCCCGGCCTTCGCGGCGGAGACGGGGAGATAGGTGGTGCCGATCGCGATGCCGAGTGACGGGCTCACGGTGCCGCTGCGGACCGTGTCCACCTGGCGGCCCTCGTAGAACACCGGGTAGCCCTGCCGGGGAAAGGTTTTTCCCGCCATGGTGAAGCCGACCATCTTCCGGGTGACGCCGTTCTGCTTCTGGCGCCGGAGCGCCTCGGAGCCGGTGAAGGGCGCGCCCTTGTCGAGCTTCACGATCCAGCCCAGCCCGGCCTCGAGCGGCGTAGTGTTCTCGTCGATCTCGTGGCCGTACAGCGCGTAGCCCACCTCGAGCCGGAGAGAGTCGCGGGCGCCGAGCCCGATGGGCTGGGCCTTGCCGGGACCGGTGAGCGCGTTCCACAGGGTCTCGGTGTCGCGCCAGCGGCAGTAGATCTCGAAGCCGTCTTCGCCGGTGTAGCCGGTGCGAGAGATGAAGCAGCCGCACCCCGCGACCTTGCCGCTGGTATGGTGGTAGTAAGCGATGCCGGGTAGGTCGGTCTCGCTGACGGTTTGGAGCAGCGCCTGCGCGCGGGGACCCTGGAGGGCGAGGAGCCCCACGTCATCCGAAATATTCTTGAGCCGGATATTGGCGCCCTGCTTGTGCTCCACGAAGTGATTCCAGATCCGGTCGGCGTTGGAGGCGTTCACCACCACCATGATCTTGTCGTCGAAGCGATAGACCGTGCAGTCGTCGAGAAAGGTTCCCTCGGGCGAGAGCACCGCCGAGTACTGCACCTCGCCGGCGGCGAGCGCGCCGACGTCGTTGGTCGTCATCCGGTTGACGAAGCCGTTGCGGTCCGGCCCGGTGACTTCGATCTCGCCCATGTGGGAAACATCGAAGATCCCGGCGTCGGTGCGGACCGCCTTGTGCTCGTTGATGATCCCGGCCGGGTACTGCACCGGCATCTCCCAGCCGGCGAAGGGGACCAGCTTGGCGCCCAGGGCCTTGTGGAC
>JBDTTZ010000444.1:0-3535 GCA_040008015.1 Gemmatimonadota bacterium | reverse complement strand
TAGGCAGGAGGCTCCTCCGCATGTTCGCCATCGCCATCCTGGTTCTCATGGCCGGCTATACCACCGCCTACGTCGCCAGTGAGGACGTTCGCTATCTCACCCGGGCCGGAATCGAGGAAACCCGGATCCTCCAGTCCCGCCGGCCGATCGCCAAGCTGGTGGCCGATCAGCGGACGCCGCCGGAAACCCGGGCGCTGCTCAGAATGGTGCTCGACGCGCGAGACTACGGGGCCACGCTCGGCCTGGAGGCCAAGGAGACCTATACCACCTATGCCGACGTGGGGCGGGACACCCTCCTGCTGGTCCTGTCGGCTTCGCCGCGCAACTGTCTCTGTGCCTATACCTGGAAGTATCCGATCGTGGGACGGATCCCGTACAAGGGATTCTTCGACGCCAACATGGCGCGGCGCACCGCGGAGAAAATGGAGAGCAGGGGCTTCGACGTCTACCTGCGTCCCTCAGGGGCTTTTTCCACTCTCGGCTGGTTCAACGATCCGCTGCTCTCGACCGCGATGGGGAAGGACAGCATGGAGCTGGCCGCCACCGTGCTGCACGAGATCGCCCACAACACGCTCTACGTGAAGAGTGCCACTCCGTTCAATGAAAGTTTTGCCCAGATGGTGGGATATCACGGGGCCGCCGAATTCTTTCGCCAGCGGGGAGACACCCTCGATGCCGCGCGGGCGCTGGACCGGTGGAGTGACGAGATACTGCTCAGCGGGTACTACGCCGAGCTGGGCCACCAGCTCGATTCTCTCTACCAGGCGACCAGCGATACCGCAGCCATCATGACCGGCCGCCAGGCGGTCGCCGCGTGGGCCCGGCGGGAGCTGCAGGATTCGATCGGCCCCCGGCTCAGGAGCTACCGGGTGGGCCGGCTCACCGAGCGGCCGATCAACAATGCGCAAATCATCGCCGCACGGATCTACCGCGACCGGTTGGCCCTGTTCGAGCAGTGGTATCAGCAGCACGACCACCGCGTGGACTCCGCGGTGGCCGCGCTCGGCCGCCTGGTGAAAGGCGTGCCGGGAGACAGCGTGTATGCGGTATTGGAGAGAAACGTGAATCCGTAGGGGCGCACTGCGGTGCGCCCGTGGGGTGAGGGGTTACCGCGATGCTTTCAGCGTCACATTCCCCGACCCGGTCTCCACGTGCAGCCGGCCCTGGCCGTCGCCCACCCGTCCCAGCAGCCGGTCCTGGCTCCGCCGGGTGACCTGGATCGCCAGGTCGGAGTCCACCTCGCCGCTCGAAGTCTCGATGTCTATGGCGCTCCCGAAGTCGTTCGGCACCGCGATGGTGACGTTGCCCGACCCGGTGTCCACGTTGATATCGTCGGTATCGGTGAGCAGCTCCACGTCCACGTCACCGCTGCCGGTATCCAGCGACAAGGTCGTCGCCGACACGCCGCGGAGCTCGATGTTGCCGGACCCGGTGTCCACCGAGAGATCGGTGGATTTCATGGTCGTGCCGGTCACGTCACCCGAGCCGGTGTCGATGGTGATGCTGGTGCCGGTTGCGTTGGAGTAGACCACGTTGCCGGAGCCGGTGTCCACCGAGAGATCGCCGGACACGGTGGTGACGCGAACGTCGCCGGAACCGGTGTCGATATTGAGGTTGCCGGAGATCCCTTCCGCCGTCACGTTTCCGGAATTGGTATCCAGGTCGAGATGGCCGTTCACGTTGGTGGCGTTGATCCGGCCGACCCCGATATTCACCGATACCCGCTTGCCCGACGGCACCATGATCCTGAGGTCGGCCCAGGCCTTGAGTCCGTCGCCGCTGCTCCGAATCGTTACCCGCCGACCCGATTCCCCCCGATCGCCGCCGCCGAAGCTCCCATCGTCCCGCACCCACATCTCGGTGCGAGAATCCCCGCCGCGATCCCGGTGGTAAACGATCCGGTTGCTGGGGAAGATGACCCGGAGGCCCTCGGTGCTGTGGTACGGCCCGGTCTCGACCTTGAGCTGGCTGGCGTCGCCACCGCCCCGGGTCACCTCCACCACCACGCTGCTCCCGGTCCCGGCGACAACGGAGACGTTGCCCGCCAGGTCGAAAACGGTGACCCGCTCGCCGGCCAGGTTGAAGCGCTCCTGGGCCCTGGCAATGATTGGGGTGGCAGCCAGCGCGAGGATTACCCCGGCGGCGGTTCGGGCGGCTGACATAGCATCTCCATGGGTTGGGCGTCGTTGCGGTGCGGTGGTCGGGCTTTGGATGGGGAAGGGGCGGGGAAGGTTGCTACTTGGTGGCTCCCAGCTTCCGGTGGGCCAACCGTCCTTCCGGGTGCCGAGCCATCTGCAGGGCACTTTCCAGGTCAATGGCCTTGCCATGGTTCCCGGAGAGCCGGCCAATCACATCGGCGGGGGGTTGGTCCTCCGGCTGTTCGATGACGAGGACCAGGCCGGCACCGGTCGAGTCAACGGCGCGAACCGCATGACGCCACTGCGCCTCCGCACCCCGCGGGCGGCGCGCCACGACCAGCGGAGTCATGCCGAATGCGGGGTGCACAGTCGCCACCCGGGGAATTCCCAGCCGGGCCGCAAAGCCGTCCCAGCCGGGCCAGTCCTCGCCCGCCGTCATCACGGTGAATGTCCAGCCCGCATCTTCGATCATTTGGGCCAGCGCCATGACGAGGGCCTCGTCCTCCACCGGGTCGCCGGCGCCGGCGGCGAGAACCACGCTGCCATGCTCGGCGAACCAGCGCTGTTCCGGGAGCAGGTCGGCGGGTTTCCCGCGAAAATGGGCATGGCGTCGCGTGGTCCCGATCTGGCGTTCCGCCTCGGTCCGTTGTTCGGGAAACTCGGCGGCCTCGGCGGCGCCGGTGAAGGCGACCTCGGAGGCCAGGTAGTGTCCGGCGTTGCGGAGAATCTTGCCGCGGAGATGAAGGGTGCCGCTCCGCGGATCCAGGGCGAAGGCGCGGTCCAGCGCGAGCAAAGCGTGGGTGTGTTCACCTAGGCGGTAGGCGGCGTACCCCATTTCGTGCCAGACCATTCCGAAGTCCGGGTCCTGCTCCGCCGAAGCCTGGAGATACCGGAGCGCCTCCCGGAGCCTCCCCATCTCGACCAATGCCGCCCCGGTGAGCGCGCCGGAGAACGCGTCCTGCTCGAAATACCGGGTCGCCCGCTCCGCCAGGGCGAGGGCGTCGTCAAATCGCCCCTCCGCCCGGAGCAGCTGAAAGTATTCCGCCCATCCCGCCTTCAGGTGCGGCTCGGCATCGATCACCGCGCGGTAGGCCGCCTCCGCCTGGGTCCGGTCTCCATCACGTAACAGGTGCCGGGGACGGCTCAGGGCGCGCTCTTCTGGCTCTCCGGCGAACACCCTGAACTGTGCGGTGGTGAACATCTCGCCAATGTACCCCAATACAACGACGCCGCTAGAGGTGACAAGTGACAAGTGACAGGTGCCAGGTGTCGGGTGGCAAGTCCGGAGTCAGGGGTTATCTTCCGGTTCCCTCAAGTGCTTTGTTACTTGTCACTTGTCACTTGTCACCTGTCACTTGTCACTGCCCCTATGGATTCCTCCGCCATCGAACGCGACC
>JBDTTZ010000443.1:0-8025 GCA_040008015.1 Gemmatimonadota bacterium | reverse complement strand
TCAACATCGTGCTCAAGCAGCAGCCCGATGCCGGGAGCAGCGGCGGACTCACGATCAGTGGGGGTACCACGGGCCGCGCCGACATCGGCGGCAACCTGGGTTACCAGAACGGGCCGCTGTCCCTCTACGGGAGCTATGGGTTCCTGCGGGACAACCGGCCCCGCCGCGATTCGATTTTCCGCACCAATACCTTCCAGAGCCCAGTGACGTTCCTGGACGAGGCGGGACATCGCACCCAGGAGCCCCTGGCCCATACCGTCACCGGGAGCGCGAGCCTTGAGATCGGAAAGCAGGACGAGATGTCCGCCGAGCTGATCTACAGCACGCGAAGGGAACTAGAGTCCAATGGCATCCTGTACCGCGACCTGGACGCGGCCCGCGATCCCACCGGTCTGAGTGACCGGCTAACGACTGGTACGAATTATGAATCCAGTTTTGAAGGGACGCTGGGATACAAACATGCCTTCGGTGAGGACCACGAGGTGTCGGCCGAGCTGGGTGTCGTCCGGGACGAAGAGGGCGGGCCCAATACTATCGTCGCCCGCATGCTGGCGCTCGATGGTGCTCCGGTCGCCACCACAGCGCGGGAGAACCAGGCCGGGTGGGAGCATCCCCGGGAGAATTCGCTCAAGGTGGATTACACCCGGCCGCTCTCCAGTTCGCTCAGGCTGGAAGCTGGGTACAAGGGCTTGCAGCAGGGTTTCCATACCACGCTGGCGACGCGGGTCTTCGACACCACCGAGGCGCTGTACCTGCCGGACTCGACCCGTATCAGCAATTTCACCTACGACCAGGTGGTCCATGCCGTCTACGGGATGCTGGGTGCGGCGGTTGGGAAGTTCCAGCTCCAGGGCGGGGTCCGGGTCGAGCACGCCAGTACCCAGTTTCACCTGAGGACGCTGGCGGCGACCTATGACAACAGCTACAATAGCGTGTTCCCCAGTGGCCTCATCGCCTGGAACATCGATGAGCTGAACCAGGTGAAGCTGAGCTACTCGAGCCGGATCCGGCGCCCGGACGACACCGATCTTCTCGATCCCACGCCGCATATCGCGGATCCGCTCAACATTTCGATCGGCAACCCGAATCTCAAGCCGGAGTACATCCGCGCGTTCGAGGTGGGCCTCCAGCGCACGGCGGGCCAGGTGACGGTCCAGGTGACGCCGTTCTTCCGGCACACGGTCGATGCGGTACGCTCGATCCGGACCATTGACAGTGCCGGCGTCACGACGCGGACGTTCGCCAACGTGGCCACCAGCGACGGGTACGGCGCCGATGTCACTGTCGCCATGAGCGGTGGACGGCTCTCCGGGTTCGCGGGCGCGAGCGCCTTCCGGCAGGTCAGCAACGCCGCCAATCTGGCGACCGATCTTTCAACCAGGACTTTCGGCTGGAATGCCCGGACCAACGTGTCATTCCGGGTCTCGAGCAGGCTCGACCTGCAGATGCTGCTGTCCTACCGGGCGGCGATGACGGTCGAGCAGGGCAGGAACTCCAGCCAGACCCGGTTCAGCTTCGCCGTCCGGCGGAAACTCCTGAACGACCAGCTGAGTCTCACCCTGCGGGTCATTGACCCGTTCAACACCGCGCGCGAGAGCTCCACCACGATTGATCCGCAGTTCACCCAGGTGTCCAGCCGGCGGCGCGCGATCCGGGGGCTGTTGCTCAGCGTCAACTGGACCTTTGGCCATCCGCCCAAGGAGAACGGTCGCGACCCGAACGATCTGAATGGCGCGGAGGGGGGCACGCCGTGAGCGTTCCCGAGCCGCTGGTCAGTCCACAGGTCACTCCCAGGAGACGGGCTCTCCCCATGATGAGCTGGTCAGGAGGACAATCATGGGAGTGACCGAAATGATGGGTGGCCCGGCAATCGGCCGGCGCAGCAGGCTCGAGGGGCGATTCGTCGTGCTCACCGGAGGCAGCAGCGGGATCGGACGGGCGCTGGCGGGGGAGCTGGCGGCGCGCGGCGCCTCGGTGCTCGTGGGCTCGCGTCGCAAGGTTGATGGCGGCCTGGAGCATCGCCCGCTCGATCTTGCTTCCTACGAATCGGTCCGGGAGTTCGCGGCCGGTCTGGTGGCCTCCGGCACACCGATTGATCTCCTCGTGCTGAACGCCGGCGTCCACGTGCCGTGGAAGATGGTGACCACCGCCGACGGGCACGAGCTGCACCGGCAGGTAAACTACCTGTCCAACTTTCTGCTGACCCACCTCCTGCTGGATCTCTGTCACTCATCCGGACTCAAACAGGTCGTGTATATCGGGAGCGAGGCCCACCGGATGGCCGAGATGCGGGGCCCGCTCGCGGGGTTCTCCCGCCGCTACGCGCAGTCGAAGGCCGCCGCGATGACCTTCTTCCTGCGATTCCAGGAGCTTCATCCGGAGCTGCGGGTCCAGGTCATCTCCCCCGGCTACGTTGACACCGAAGTCCACCGTCACAAGGGCCGGTTCACCGCCGGCCTCGAAAGGACCTGGTCCCGGGCACGCCCGGTGAATGAGGTGGCCCGCGAGATCCTCCGCACCATCGAGCTGCCGGAATCGACATCGGTGTACTGGGATCGCGGGCGCGCGGCAACGCCGAGCCGCCGGTGCCGTGACGGGGCGGTGGCCGAAGCGCTCTGGCGCGACTCGGTTGCCTCACTCCGGGAGGTGTTCCCCAACCCGCCCTCCGGCGCGATGATCACCAACTACGCGCGCACCTGGCGCGCGTTCGGGCCGGGGATCGATCAGCCGGCCGACGTCACCGAGCTCGCCGCCCTGGTGCGCCAGGCGGCTGGCGCCGGCCGGAACGTCCGCCTCGTCGGGGCGCGCCACTCCTACAACGACTGCTTCTTTTCCCATTCCTCGATGATCTCGCTCGGCAAGCTGAACCGGAACCTCGGGCTCTCGGGGGATCGGCGGACCATCACCTGCGAGGCCGGGGTCACGATCGGCGAGATCTGCACCTACCTCGACCAACAGGGCTATGCGCTCAGGTTCTGCGGCAACCACGGGCAGCAGACCCTGGCGGGCGCCCTGGCGACCGGCACCCACGGCTACGGCCGCGACGGCGGGCTGATGTCGGAGCTGGTCACCGGGCTGACGCTGATGGGTCCGGATGGGCAGCTGGTTCACTACACCCAAGAGGACGACTTGCGCGCCCTGCGGCTCGGGCTCGGCACCCTGGGCGTCGTCGTGGAAGTTACCCTCGCCGTTGAGCCCTGCTACCCCTGTGTGTGCCGCACAACCCACATGCCTCGACAGGAGTTTGTCGCTCGGCTGGACGAGCTGGCGCGGAGCCATCAACACTTGCGGTACATGGCGCACCCGTTCGACGAAAGCGCCACGCTGTATTTCACGATCGATCGCACCACCCACGAAGGCTCCCTCGGCCAGCCGGTCACCTATGACTGCGGTACCGCTGGTGGCGCCGGTCGGCTGCTGGTGCCCTGGCTCAGGATGCCCGCGATCCGTAGCCTGCTCGGGCAGGTGTTCCTGCATGGTCAACACGAGTTCACCGACGCGGTGCCGTTCTCGACATCGCTGTTTGTCAACAGCGGCGTCCGCAAGGGCAGCTGGCTCCAGGAGGCGCTCAAGCGGATCGGTCGGCTCGCCCTCGATCGGAACGACTGGCAGAACATGGAGCTCGCGGTACCGCTCGATCGCTATCCGGAGTTCGTGCGGCTCTTCGAAGAGAACCTGCCGCGGATGTCAGGCTTCGCCACCAATCATTTGTACTACACCAGCCGGGTCTGCGGCTCGGCATCCAGCGTCCTGCTGGGCCCCAATGTTGACCGGGACGTGGTGTTTGTTGACATTCACGCGGACCCGCGGGCGAGCACCACTGATGGCTTCCTCCGCAGAGTGGAAGCCGAGTCGATCCAGGCACTGTCGGCGCGGCCGCACTGGGGTAAGTTGTTCTTCTCGGAAAGCGATACCATCCGGAGCGTCTACCCGAAACGCAATATTGAGAACTTCCTTGCGGCGAAGCGGCGCTTTGATCCGGAGGGCGTGTTCTCCAGCGATTACACCCGGCGGGTGTTGGGGGTGTAGGGGTAGGTAGCGGTTCCCCCTTCCCAGGTAGTGGAAGGGGGATTGGGCCGGCCCGCTTCGCTTTCTGGAGCCCGAGGCACCGCTCGTTGCCTGGAGTCCAACGACCCACGATACCATCGCACCGTCAACCCATCATCAAACCGTTGAAAACAAGCCACATACCGCATGCGCGAGGTTCTCCCGCGCCTGGCGGCAGATCGAGCAGGGCAGCGGATTTA
This sequence comes from Gemmatimonadota bacterium, assembly GCA_040008015.1. GTDB lineage: Bacteria > Gemmatimonadota > Gemmatimonadetes > Gemmatimonadales > GWC2-71-9 > DASYPP01. Next base: position 3,778 of record JBDTTZ010000443.1, on the reverse strand, counting down.
CGGTAGCGGTTCACCTCTCCATTTATGGAGAGGGGTAAGGGGGTGAGGTAGGGGAAGGGGGACAGGGGTTAGGGTTATCCTTTACGGTGACCCCATCCAAAAGAACGAGCCCAATGCCCTACATCGCCGCTGAACGCCGCAGAGCCATCACCGATGGATCCCTCCCCAAAGACCCCGGCGAGCTGAACTACGCCATCACCGCGCTGGTGGACCGGTTCCTCAAGGACAAGAACGGGTTTCGCTATGCCGATCTCAACGAGGCCATCGGCGCCATCGAGTGCGCCAAGCTCGAGCTGTACCGGCGGGTGGCCGCGCCGTACGAGGATCGGAAGATCGCGGAAGCGGGTGACGTATACACCAGCATCAAGCCGACCTGAATTCTTCCCCCAGGGTTCATGACATGATGCGGTTCCCCCTTCCCTTGCAGGGAAGGGGGATGGGGCCGCCCCGCTTCGCTTTCTGGAGCCCGTGGCACCGCTCGTTGCCTGGAGTCCAACCGCGACCCATGATACCATCGCACCGTCAACCCATCATCAAACCGTTGAACAGTGGCCACGCCCGCGATCTCCTATCCCCGGGTCGGCGACACTAATTTCTCGGCCACCTGGATCGGGCATTCCTCGGTGCTGCTCCAGCTTGGCGGCCTCAACGTGCTGACCGACCCGGTGTTCAGTCAGCGCGCGTCACCGCTTCAGTGGATGGGGCCGCGACGGGTTATGGACCCGGGGCTGTCTATCGACGCCCTTCCGCCGCTCGACGTCGTCCTGCTGTCGCACAATCATTACGATCACCTCGACCGGCCGGCTGTGAAGAGGATCGCCAGGAATCATTCCCGGGCGACCTGGGTCGTGTCCCTGGGGGTGGGCGCATACATTCGGCGCTGGGGTGTTGGCGAGATCGTCGAGCTGGATTGGTGGCAGCAAACGGTCATCAAGGACCTGCGAGTCACGGCCACACCGGCGTGCCATTTCAGCGGCCGGAGCCTCCGAGACCGAAACCGGTCACTCTGGTGCGGGTTCGCGTTTGAGATAGGAGAAAAGCGGGCGTACTTCGTGGGGGACACCGCCTATCACCCCGAGTTCGGCAAGGTGGGAGAGAAGTGCGGGCCGTTCGATTTTGTGATGATCCCGATCGGCGCCTACGATCCCCGCTGGTTCATGCGAGTGGTCCACGTGGATCCCGAGGAAGCGGTGCGCATCTATCAGGACGTGGTCGCGGCGCATCCCGGTCGGCCGCATCCGGTCATGCTCGGTATCCATTGGGGGACGTTCCGGCTGACCGATGAGCCGATGGACGAGCCGCCGCGGCGGGCGCGGGAACGATGGCGCGCCGAGGGGTTGGACGAGAGCCGGTTGTGGATCGCGCGATTCGGGGAGACGCGAGTCTTGGAGTAACGTTCACCGATCCACGGGCTAAAGCCCGGGCTTGGCCCCAGGCTGTCGCTAAAGCGACGAAATTCTCAGGTGTTGCACGCCAGCGCAGGCTTGATTTCGCCATTGCCTGGAAGGGCAACCTTCCATCCAGCCGAGTTCGCCGGCACGAACTGATCGGTGCTCGGCGGCGGCCCGAAGGGGATCGCCGCCGACACCGGCTCGCTGCCCAGCGCGAAGGGCTGATCAGTAGTCCATGCGTAGGCGGTAGTGTCGTTCGGGGGGCCGACGGCAATCACGAGGAAGGTGCGGGTGTCGGGAATGCTGAAGCAGCCGAATGGCCCGTCCAGCACGCCCAAGTCAACCGTCCAGGGACCGCCAGGAGTGTTGGGACCATTGGCGGGGAAACCCAGCACCCGGATCGGAGAGCACCCGCCTATCTGACAGGTCCGGTTGGTGACCATGAGTGTCAGCCCACCAGGATGCTGCGGTTCTGACGGCGAGGAACAGGCAAGCATGGCGATAGTAAGAAGCGAGGCTGGGAGAACCAGCTTCAATCCGGGCAAACGTGCCATCGGGTCCCTGCCTTCGTGATGGTAGACTCTCATGGAGTACACGCCGGTGCCGGCGATATCTGGTCACCGTCGGGCAGGACAACCTTCCATCCCGCTGCTCGGGATGGCACGAACTGACGAGTGCTGGGGCCGAAGATGCCGATTGGTCCCGATGTCGGCACCGCACCGATTGAGAAAGGCATGTCCAGCGTCCAGGTGATGGTCGTCGTGTCAACTAACCCATTGTTTCCGACGTCGATGCTTCTGAGGATGCGGGATGCAGGAATAGTAAAGCAGCCGGAAGGCCCGCTAAGCTGCCCCAGCTTAAGTTGCCAGTAAGGACCTGGCGTCTCCGGTTGATCGCTGGGAAACCCCAGGACGCGGATGGTGGCGCACGGCCCCGGCTGACAGGTCCAGTTGACCACGGACAACGTCACCCCGGACCCGGGCTCAGACGGTGAGGAGCAGGCGAGCAGGGCGACAGTAAGCGAGGCCGGGAGCATCAGCTTCAATCCGGTGAAACGTGCCATCGGGCCCTGCCTTCGTGGAAGAAGACTCCATGGCCAGGAGAGTCCAGCGCGTAGTATGACGATTATGCCCTGACTTTGCTAGACACCCCCATTCCGTCAGACTGCATGTGGGATGGGCCAGTCCATTCCAGCCCCTCCAATCGCTCTGACTCTGTGTTCCAGTGCCAGGCGTGACAGCTTTTCAAACGGGAGGGCCAGGAAGAGGTCGATCCGCCGGCTCAGGACGAGGAATGCGTCCAGGAATGCACGGTGGATCTCTTCCTCGCCACCAGAAACCGCCGCAGGATCTGGTAGCCCCCAATGGGCTACGACCGGTTGGCCGGGGAAGACCGGGCATGCTTCCTTTGCGCGGTCGCATACGGTGATGACAAAGTCCCAGTCGCCGCTCTCCAGACCGTCGATTCCCCGGGGCTGATTTCCGGTCCACTGGAACCCGTGCTCCTCGAGGATGGCAATCGCGTTGGGGTTCACCTGGGTTGCCGGATGGGAGCCGGCGCTTTCGGCAACGAACTTGCCGCGACTCTTCCGGTTCATCACGGTTTCAGCGATCGGGCTCCTGGCACTGTTGCCGGTGCAGAGGAACAACACCCTGAGCGGCTTAGGGTGTGGTGAGCTCATCGAGAATCTCCCTGGAAGTAAGCCGGCTAGTCACGGTGCCAGCGTGCAATGCATGATGACCGCGGTCGATGGGCAAGCTCCCTGAAACTCCGCGGAGGCCAGGACCGCTCCCCGGATCCTGTCCCGCGAAATAGGCTCGAAGCCAAAACGGGGAAAGAACCTCTCGGCTGTGGTCGTGAGCAGGTACAGATCTATCAACCCGCTGTTCCGGGCCCGCGCGAGCGCATGCTCGGTCAAGGCCTGGCCCAAGCCGGTGCCTCGAAGAGCCGGCGATACCACGACGGAACGCAGCAGGCCCTGGTGGCCATGGGTTTCAATGCCGGCCGCACCAACGATGGTGCCGTCCGCAGTCTCCGCGACCAGGAAACCTTCGAGCGATTCAGGCACCCCTTCAACCGGCAATCCTGCCTCGGTGAGCAGGCTCAACAAGCCGCGGTGGTCCCCCGCCGCGGCCTGCCTGATCGTTGCGGTTTCCGGTCGGCCCATAGGATCTCCGTCCTTACGCACAGCAGTCCGAGCCACAGCAAACCGAGTCCTCAATGGGCTTGCTCACGGCTGCAGCCGGCTTTTGCGCCCGTACGAACGCTCCCATGACCCGGCCGCTGACCTCGCGGGCGAGCACCTCGAGAGATGCGCCGCCGAGAAAGGCCTGGGCGTCCTCGAACTGATAGATGCGAGTCGGCTCGATGCTGGCTTCCTGGAATCC
>JBDTTZ010000442.1:0-13743 GCA_040008015.1 Gemmatimonadota bacterium | reverse complement strand
ACTCCGTGAGGTGAGAGCGGGCCAAAAAATACCCGGCCGCGGGTCGTGACACAACCGTGACGATCCCTCACGCGGTTCCCCCGCGCCCAGAATGGGAGAGGGGGGCCAGGGGGTGAGGGATGAGGGGAACGGGGGGAGGGTCAGGCGTCGATGGAGAGGCCCAGGATTCCCAGCAGGTCGGTTGGAGTCTCCAGCCAGTAGTCCGGTTGGGTGGTCTCGAGATGCTCGCGGCCGAAGGGTCCCCAGAGCACCGCGGCCGTCCGGACCCCCGCCGCGCGGCCGCACTGCATGTCGTGGACGCTGTCACCGATGAACAGTGTGGTCTCCGGATCCGCGTGCAGCTGGGCCATGGCCATGATGACTGGTTCCGGGTGCGGCTTGGGATGCTGCACATCATCGGCGCAGACCAGCACATCGAAGTGGTAGGCGATGCCGGCCAGCGTAAGGCCCCGAATCGCGCCCTGGCGATTCTTGCTGGTGACCAAACCCACCTGGAACCCCTCGTCCTTCACCCGGCGGATCAGCTCCGACGCGCCGTTGTACGGGATCACCCGCGCGTCGTGGTGGGCAATATTGTAGTCCCGGTAGGTCTCGATCAGCGCCTCCATCTTTTCCGGGCTCACGCCCAGCTCGGCGAACTGGACCCGGAGGGGGGTGCCCACGCCGGCCAGCCACTCCGCGTCGCTCCGGGCCGGAAGTCCGTGGGTCTCCAGCGCGTGGTGATAGCTATCCAGGATGAGTCGGATGGAGTCGATGAGGGTGCCGTCGAGGTCGAACAGCAGGGTGGCGAAACGGGGCATGGGAGTAAACTTAAGCAATGTCCTCCCGCTTTCGCCGGTTTCTCAGACGAACGCTGCGTCCCGCCGTCACCCGTTTCGAAATGGCGGCGGCGGCGGTGTTCTTCCGGCTGAATCCCTTGGCCCGCCAGGCCCATACTCCCCAATTCCTCGGCATCGGCGGCCAGAAATGCGGGACCACCTGGCTCGACAAGATGCTGCGGTTCCATCCCCAGCTCGGGCTGCCCCGCCGCAAGGAGGTGCATTTCTTCGATGGGAACTACTGGAGAGGTCTTGACTGGTACCGCTTCCACTTCCGGGGGCTGACGGGAAAGATCCTGGGCGAGGTGACTCCGGCCTATTCGATTCTCCCGGTCGAGCGGATCCGCGAGGTGCACGCGCTCAACCCGGCGATGCGGCTGGTGCTGATCCTGAGAAACCCGGTGGAGCGGGCGTGGTCGCAGTCCGAGATGGCGCTGGCCCGGAATCGCCGGCGCGCCGTCGCCGACGTCCCGGAAGCGGAATTCCTCCGCCATCTCGAGAGCGAGAGTGTGCTGAGCCGCAGCCGCTACTCGGCCATCCTGCGCAACTGGCTGGCGGTGTTCCCGGAGGAACAACTCCACATCGAGTTCTTCGAGAGCATTGCCATTGAGCCGAAGCCGCTGCTCACCCGCGTCCTGACTCATATCGGCGCGGACTCGGCCCTGATGCCATGGGACCAGGTGCCGCTCAAGGAGCGGCTCAATGCCAATCCGGGCCAGGGGATTCCGGAGAAGTACCGTGCCCGGTTGCGCGAGCTGCTGTCCGGCGAAATGGTCACCCTTAGGGAAATGCTGCCCCGGCCCGAGGTGCTGAGCTGGAAAGCTTGACCGCCGCTCGGGCCCCAGGCATGAATACAATCAACCCGTTCAGTCTGACCCGCGGCAATGGATCGGCGCCTGGAGAGGGACACCGCTGAAGCTGCTGGTACAGCAATGGATCGGGGAGACCGCCCAGGACCTGGATCCAGTGTTCCTCGCCCGCGGTATGACCTCGCCCCACGAAGTGGAGGGCGCGCTCCAGTAGGGTGAGCCGAGCGGAGTCGCGAGCCCGTGCAGCGGCGATGGAAAGGCGGTTCAGGCGCTCGATCAGCCGCGCTGCCGCGCTGCCGATGACGGGCCGGGCCCAGCGAGCCGCACGGGTGGTCTCTAGTCGTTCCCGAACCATTGGACCGAGCAGCCTCAGCGCATGATCCAGCATGCCGGGGCCCGGCTCGGGCAGCTGGGTCGAAGACTTCATCGTTCTTAGTGCCCGCTCGATCACCTCGGGCTGTTCGGACCAGCTACCGGCCTCATCCAGCCAGCCGATGACCGACGCGAGATCGCGACAACCGCCGGGTTCCGAGACCAGGATCGTAAATCCCGCCAGGACACCTCCAGGTTCTCCCTCCACCGCCGCCCAACTGTCCCGGTCACCGCGTCCGTCTGCCGTTCCGGCCAGCCGATCGCGCCATTCCAGGTTCCGCGCGGTTGTCCCGGTCAATCCGGCTCGCCGGGGAAGCGCGCGCTTCCGGGCAAGGATCGAGACCTGTTTCAATCGCTCGGCGAGAGCGGCGGGCGGATCGAAACGAATGACCTCGATCTTGGCGTGCTCGGAACCGAGTCTCAGTGCACGCCCGTCCCGCTGGTCAAGCCGGACCGCGGTCCACGGGAGGTCGTAGTGCACGACGCGCTCGGCGCGCTGGAGATCCAGCCCTTCCGCGGCCACGTCGGTGGTGATCAATACCCTGGGACCTCCACCATTCGATGATCCCGGCTCGAACCAGTGGAGTACCGCATCGCGCGAGAGGTGAGTGTGCCCGATGCCGGCGGCCTCGCCGGTGCACCAGGCCATGGAATTGTCTCTCAGGTGCTCGCGAAGATACTGCACCGTTTCCCGGGCGACGGTGAAAACAATCGTTCGCTTCCCATTCGCGAGCTCATCCCTCAGCCCTCGGCACTTTGCGTCAGGAAACCGAGCCCGCGTTCTCGACTGCTCGAGCAGGGTCTCGATCGCGCCCAGGTCGCCCAGGTCGAGGTCGGTGGACTCGGCCGGCTCGGATAGCAGCTCCCACATCAGGAGCTGATCCGGTGCGCTACCAATCACCCGCCGCAACGCGGCGCGATCCAGCGTCCGGCCGCTCGCCAGTGCTTCGCCGGCATGGAGCAGCAGTCCTCGATAGCGGCGAAGCGCACCGGCCAGCGCCGCGGGACTGGACGCCTGTGCCCGCCACAGGACGATCCTGATCAGCCCGGCAATCGCGGGATTGCGGGAGAGTACCAGAGAGTCGATCGCGGCGCAGGTTGCGTTCTGCTCCCCATCATTTCCAACGACGCCGGCACGGCGGTCGTGGCGCCGGGGCTTTCCTCTCAGGTCATCCGGTGACGTGAGGATCAATGTCGCGACGGCGGGATGCGCATCGCGCGCGGTGGCGAAGTGCTCGCGTAACGATTGGACGCCGAAGGGGCCGAGGGCATCGTCCCGGATGCCGAGGAGAAGCTGGTGAGCCAGGTCGGAGAGCCGGTTGACCACTGGTGTGGCGGAGAGCAGCAGGACTGGTCGCCCGACCAGGGCAGGGGCCAGGTGGCGATAGCGAAGCGATGACGGATTCCGGAAATGGTGGCTCTCGTCGATGATGACGAGCCGCCGATCTCTCGAGGGTTGAAGCAACGGCTCGGGAAGCCGGCCCCGGCTCAACCGCTCGTGGGAGCATGTCATGATCTCGATCTGGAGTTTCGCCGCGGTGCGCCGCCATTGAGAGACCAGTGCGGCGGGTACCAGCGCGATCGCCGGTGCGCGGGACGAGAGAGCCGCGGTCGCCAGGGCTATGTACGTCTTTCCGCTGCCCACCGGCGCCGCCAGCAATGCCCCGCCATACCGCGAGAGCATGGGAAGCAGGTAGCGCACCAGGGGTCGCTGGTGATCGAGCAGCCATTCGGGTAGCGGTCGCGGGTCTTCCGGACGCGCCAGCGCCTGGCGGATCGCCGCCGCCACCGCAGGCGCCTGGGCCCATCTCCCGGGCCGGAGCACCGGCAACAGCGGATCGCTGACCGCCTCGAGCGATTCAGCGACGATGATGGGGACCTTCTCCAGCCATACGCGCGAGGATCTTCTTCGCGCCCGGGGTGAGCTGGAGATGGATTGCGGCAAGCTCATCGATGTGATCCTGGGAATGTTGCCGGTTGATCGCGGCGAGGCCCGTGTCTTCCACGACGTCCTTGGGGAGCGGCACACCGCCCACCGCGCGGGCATTGAAACGGGCATAGCCGCCCCGTGCCGGGTCCGCCGAGAGCCTCGCCAACGCGCGAATCCAGGTGCTGTTGAACCAGGCAGCCAGGGCGTGAGCCGCCGCTCCCTGGCGGGCGGCAATCAGGTAACAGGTGTTAAGCGGTATGAAGGCGCACTCGTTCTCGCTGGTCAGCGCGACGGCCGCCAGGCGCCGTGCCAGGTCGGGCCAGACCACCCGGTAACGCGACGCGGCGCCCGCGGTGCGAAAGAGACTCCACCAGGGACCTTTCCCAAGATCGGTTCGCGCCCGGAGCGTTGGCTCGACCGACTCGAGATAGGCGCGAGCCCCGGGTGGCAACCGATCGAGCGGTGTGCCATCGGCGGAGCAGGGCCACAGCAGTGTGGCCCTGCTGGTCAGCACGAACGGTCTGATGTCGCGCCCCCGCACCGCCCGGCGCAACAAGTCAGGCTCGATCGTATCGGGAGGATTCAGAAACAGCTGGTTGGCGCCGGTTTTCACGCCAAGATGAATGGGGAATTGGTCCCTGACGGAAGGAAATACCGCGGCCAGTTCCCGGGCGAGCTCAACCGCATCCTGCTCCTGTAAGACCCAGTGCTCGCTCTGTCCGAAGGTGGCTTGATGCACCCGGCATTCTCCACCGGAATAGCGGATGGTGAGGTGGTGATCGGGATCGGGCCGGGACTTGCGCGCGACCAGCGCCATGGGATAAACCGTCGCGTCGAACCCGGATGATCCATCGGCACCAAGGTCGCTGACTGCGTGGAGTGAGAAGTCGCGCGCCAGGCTGTGCCGGGCATTGCTGGCGTATGCGGCGGTCGCGAGCTTGGCAGGGACCAGCATCCCGACCACGCCTCCGGGTCGCGCCAGCTCGGTAGCACGTTCGAGAAAGGCGACTGCCAGGTCGGGCTGGTGCCGGAACCCTCCGCCCGGGCGTGGCTCCGGGCGCCACCAACGGTAGCGCGAGGCCAGTTGTTCCCGGACTGCCATGGGGACATGCTCCGCCCGTACCCATGGCGGGTTGCCCACGACGGCATCGAATCCGCCGCCGGCGAATACGTCGGCAAAGTGCGACTCGTACTGAAACCAGGGAACTTCGCCATCTCGAACGAGTCGCTGCCGGACTCGGCGAATTCGGCTTCTCCAGGCGCGCCATTCCGCGAGCTCACGGCTGAGCGCGCGATCGAGCCCCCGCGCGGCGCCGAAGAGGTCGGTAGCGCGGGCGGCGCTCAGACATTCCCGGATGTTGCGGTCGGTGGTACTCGTGGCGAAGTCGAGGCACTCCCGCATCGCCTCGAGCTCGCCTTGCCGGAGACGGCGCGCGGCGTCGGGTTTGTCGGCACCGGTCGCGACCACCAGGGTTCGCCGGAGCCGGGCGAGCGTGGCGCCCATCGCGCCGGCGCGAAAGGGGAATCGGGTGACGAGGTTCAACGGATCGGCCAGGCTGTCACCCTGGCGCACCAGGCAATCGAGGTTGGGGAGCGGACTGACCGAGCTGGCGCTTTCGGCCGGGTCGGCCGCGATTACCGCGAGCCAGAGCCTCAGCTCCGTCAACCGCACCGCGGTCGGGTTGATGTCGACGCCGAAGAGATTTCTCTGGAGAATCTCCCGCCGCAGCAGGTGCGGGCCGGCGGATCCGGCTCGCAGTTCCGCGAGACGATCCAGCGCTCCCAGGAGAAAGGCTCCGGAGCCGGCGGCGGTGGCCAGCACGGTGAGGTCGCGCAGGATTGGCGCCACCGATGGATCTCCCCGGGCCAGCTTCCGTTCCGCGGCATCGGATGCGCACCCGAGCCTCCCGGCGACCAGCGCGGTGAGGCATTGGTCGATCACGCTCCGGACCAGGTTGGGCGGAGTGTAGAAACTGCCGGATTGCCCGCGGTCCTCCGGCGCCATCAGGCCTTCGAACACCCGTCCCAGCATGTCGGGGGCGATCGCCGTCGAGCTCCCCTCATGAACAGTGAAGTGAAATCGTTCAAAGAGCTCGTCGAACACGTCACGCAGCAGCGGGTTGGGGATCGAGCCGCGCCAGGCCCGCTCCAATGGATGGGGCTCGAAGAGTCCGCCATTGAGAAACGGGACCCGGCCCAGCCGCCGGGCGGCCGGGGTGCGATCGGCCGCCCGTTTGTTGAGAGTTCCGAAGAAGAGGGGTTTGAGCAGCTGCTGGTGGAGCCGGCCCCGCCGCGCAAGACAGCGGTCCACTTCGCGGCGGAGGAAGTCGGTCCGGCCGTCGAGCCAGCCCCGGCACTGAACGAAATACAGGAAGAGGAGTCGATTGAGCTGGAGGAGAGCGAGAACTCTTCGGTCTTCCGGATTGAGCGGGCCGCCGATGGCCGCGGCCAGGCTATCGAGCTGGTGCTTAAAGGCGGCGAAGAACCGGGCCCCCAGTCCTTCACCTGTCAGGGCCAGGGCAACTCCCGCCGCGGTGGCGAGGCGTCCGTCTCGCTGGACCCGGCGGAGCCGGTCGAGCGACTCCAGGACCGAGCCATCCAATCTGCCGGGAGAGAGATGGAGCACCGGACGGGAACCGAATGCCACGGTGAGAGTAACCTCACCGGTGACCGGGTCGAGCGCGGCGATGGCCGCGGGCTCGCCGCGGCGCTGAAGCGTGAGAGCCGCCGATCGGGCAAGCTCCCTGGCTCCGAGGCCGGCCAAGCCGATCCACGGTAAGTCGCCAACCTGGCCAATCCGTGCCGCCTGGACCTCCGGACCGGCCAGCCGGGAGCGTTGAGGCCAACAGGAGCCGGGAATCGGCTCCCAACCAGGCTCATGCCCCAATGCCCTGATCAGCTCCGGCAGGTCGGTCCACTGCCGAATTGGCTCGAGCAAATGAGCGGAATGCAGAGGGCCTCCATGATGGAGGCCCAGCATATCACTCAAGCTTCAGGGACTTGGCATCGTTTTCACGCGAACCGGGGCGGAATCACGCATTGCTCCTATCGCCCCGCGTCCAATCGCCTATCTTTGCCCAGCCCCGAGTCAGCGTCTCCAGCGCAAAGCCGCGATGCAGCGTTTCCTGATCAGAGTAGGACGACGTACTCTTTCCCCCGCGGGTATCGCCGTATCGTACGCGGTAGTGAGCAGCCTGTGGATTTTCTTTTCCGACCGGCTTCTGACCGCTGTCACCGGGAACGGGATCACGGTCGAGGAGCTCACCCGGTTACAGACGATCAAGGGCGTGCTTTTCATCGTCCTCACCGCCGGCTTCATCTATCTCCTGATCCGGATCAGCGCCCGCGCGGCGCATTCGTCCGCTCTCGCCCTCGAAGAAGTCCGCTCCCGTTACGAGCAACTCTTTCTCCGGACCGGCGCCGTGGTTCTCATTACCGACGCAGACACCGGCACCATTCTCGAAGCGAATCCCGCCGCGGTCAAATTCTACGGCTGGCCCCACCCGGAGCTGCTGGGCAAGAACCTGCTCGAGCTCACGGTGCAGTCCGACGAGCAGATGCGGGGCGAGCAGGAGGCTGCGGCGGTTGAGGGCCGGGACTTTCTCCTTCTCCGCCACCGGATTGCCTCGGGCGCGGTCCGCGATGTCGCGATGAACGCGACGCCCATCAGTACCCCGCGGTACCAGCTGGACTATCTCCTGATCTACGACTTCACCCGGCAGCGGGACCTGGAACAGCAACTGCGCGAAGCCCAGACAATGGAGGCGGTCGGCCAGCTCACTGGGGGTGTCGCGCACGATCTCAACAACGTCCTCACCGTGGTCCTGGCCGCCGCCGATCTCCTGGCGGAGCAGCTGCCAAGCCACGGGCTGGACATGAAGGAGGATCTCGATGATCTGCGGGCGGCCGCTCGGCGCGGTGCCACCATGATCCGGAAACTCCTGAGCTTCAGCCGCGCCACCAAGCTGTCGCTGGTGAGCGTGGACCTGGGGCCGACGCTCGTGGAGCTTACCACGGTGGTCAAGCGGATGATGGCGGAAAACGTCGAGGTGACTTTCCAGGACAGAGGCGCCGGGCGAGTACTGGTCGATACCTCCGCATTGGAACAGATCGTCTTCAATCTGGCCACCAATTCGCGGGACGCACTCCCCAATGGCGGCGCCATCCGGCTGGAAACCGGGCGCACGGTCCTGTCCTCCTCCCAGGCCCAGCGCTGGATCCGCGACGGTGCCTATGTCTATTTCCGGGTGAGCGACAACGGGGTGGGGATGGACGAGCACACCCGCTCCCGGATGTTCGAGCCTTTTTTCACCACCCGCTCCGCCAACGAAGGTGCCGGCCTGGGGATGGCCATGGTGTATGGCCTGGTGAAACAACACGAAGGGTTCATCACGGTCGACAGTGATGTGGGCCGGGGAACTTCCGTCACCATTTTCCTGCGCCCAGCGCCCACCTTTCAAGACTCGGTACCGGAGACCAAGCCTCCACTGGCGATCCCGCGGGCCCAGGGCGGAGAGACAATTCTGCTGGTCGAGGATGAACAGGCCCTGCAGCGGGCGGCGCAACGAATTCTCGAACGGCTGGGCTACCGGGTGATCGTGGCTCCCAACGGCGAGGCGGCGCTGGAGATGCTGGAGCAGCGGGGAAGCGAGGTGGACCTGGTTATTTCCGACATGAGCATGCCGAGGCTGGGAGGGCACGACCTTTTCAGGCAGGCGCGGTCGCGGGGCCACAACATGACCTTCCTGTTCACCAGCGGCTATGCAGCGCCGTCACAGGACTCGCTCCCGGATGTGCCGTTCCTGGCGAAGCCGTGGACCTATGATGAGCTGGCGAGCAAGGTGAAAGAGGTGCTCAATATGCCTCCATGATCATGACGGACAGCTGGTCCAGTGGCTGGTGCTCCGGTGTCACGTTCCCCGCCTCGTCAAACCTGATGTTCATCGCGCACAACTCCTCCAATGCCGTGCTCTCCTCGTTTCGGAGGACCAGCACGTGAGGGCCGGCGCCCGACTTGAGGGCGGCGAGCCGCTCGATCAGCCAATCCGGCTTGTCGGTCGCGCGGTCCAGGGCGGAAATCATCTCGGGAGTGAGCGTCAATTTCATGTTTGATCCTTGGGTTCTCGCGCCGAAGGCGCGCATTTTCTTGAAAAGGTGATCCAGTAGGGGTCGACCCCTACTGCTTACCGCTCACCGAGTAAACCCGTCCCTTCCATCGCACGCCATCGTGTCCCCGAAGGGTCGAACGAAGAATGATAGCCAGGGCGGCGGTGGCGCCGAGAGGGTAGAACAGCGCGTACCACGGCGGGATCTTCATCCCCCGGTTCACGGTTGCCCACAGGATCAGCGACAGCCCGACCACCACCAGCGCCACCTTCAGCCCGCCCAGGATACCGAGAACCGCGAGCAGCAGCCAGACCATGGGGAATATCCAGATGAGCATCGCGCCCGCAAGTCCGACCGGGACCAGGGCGCGCATTAGTGGTTCGTCAGGATAGGACGCCTGGCCGCCGAGGTACAGGTTCTTGGACCAGCCTTCGGCGATATGGCTCCAGCCGGTGTACATCCGGGTTTCGATCAACGACTCGGCAAAGGCGAAGTGGAGCTTCTTTCCTTTCCGCAGAAAAGCCTGCGCCAGCCCGAGATCTTCGGCCACCTTGTCGTGCACGATCTCGTGGGTGCCGACCGCCTCGTAGCCGGCACGCGTCACCAGGATGAACTGGCCGTTGGCGATGACGTCGCGCGCGCGGGTGGCCCGATTCACGCGGGCCGGTGGATAGCGGAGTGCCAGCAGGATCCAGATCTGCGGCATGATCACCCGCTCCCAGAAGGTGACGCAGCGCTGAGCCGACACCACGGTGACCAGGTCGGCGCCTTCCTGTTCCAGCGTTCCCACCGCGTGGCCCAGCAGCGCGGGCTGGTGCCGGGTGTCGGCGTCGGTGAAGAGCAGCAGGTCGCCGCGGGCTTCGCGGTACCCCTGCCAGCAGGCCCAGGGTTTTCCGAACCAGCCCTCGGGAAGCGGGGCCCCGGTGATCACCCGGACTCGCGGGTCGCGCCGGGCGAATTCCGCCCCGAGCTCTCCGGTATTATCGGTGGACCCGTCGTTGACCACCAGGACCTCGAAGGGCTGGTAATTGCTGGCGAGCACCGAGGAGAGCACGGTGCCGATGGTACCCGCTTCGTTGCGCGCGGGAATGATGACGCTGACCAGCCGGCCTCGGCTGATCGGCGCTTCGGTGAGATCAGGCTTTCGGCGGAGCGGCCACAACTCGGTGGGGACCTTTGTTAGCTTTGCCAGTCGTGGCGGTGAGGTCGGCTTCGATGATTTCGAGCTGTTTGTTGATCTCCGCCGGGTCCAGCTCGGACTCAGTCGCGGGGACGCCGTTCTGCACGAAGAGGGTCGCGACCAGCGCATCGGTATAGCCGGCGACCGCATCCGCGATGCCCTTGTCGAGCACCCGGTTCAGGCGCAACATGGTGGCCATACCCTGGCGGGCGCGCATGGCGGCGAGGACCGGCGAGAGATTGCGGATCAGGAGCTCGCGGAGGTACTGCATCTCCTCGACGACTTCGCCGGCGGCGAGGCCGCGGGTCATGGCGACCCGGCCGAAGTGCTCGCAGGCAACGTACCAGACTTTCTTGACATCACGCCGCATAGGGCCGACCATCTCGGTCATCACGTCGATCAGCAGGCGCAACTCACGCTCGACCGTGGGGCGGGGCACCGATTGTGCCGAGGTCATCCGGTCTCCGAGCCAGTCCGCCCATTGCTGGACCATCGAGTCCCGCATTTCGGCCATGGCTCGGCCGGTGGCCAGCAAGGCGGGGTGAGAAGCGCGCAGTCGGCACTCCAACGGAAGTGAAGGGGTCAATCTACACGGGAGAATGAATGGGGTCAAAAGCACCGGAGCGCCCGCCGCGGCTCGCCGCCGGGGCCCGGATCGGGCTGATCGCGCCCGCGGGTCCGCTGCTGGAACACGACGATCTGACCCGCGCCGGGGAGCTGTGCCGCGCGCTGGGCTTCGAGCCGGTGCCGGGCGCCAATGCCTTCCGCAAGTACGGCTACCTGGCCGGCGCCGACGAGGAGCGACTGGCCGATCTCAACCAGGCGCTACGCGACCCCCGGCTCGACGCGATCTGGTGTCTCCGCGGTGGATATGGAATGACCCGGATTCTTGACGGGGTGGATTTCGACGCGCTGAAACGAAAACCCAAGGCAGTAATCGGCTATTCCGACATCACCGCGCTGCTGAACGCGCTGGTCCGGCTAAGCGGCGTGACCAGCTTCCACGGGCCGATGAGCCGCGCCAGCCTGACGCCATTCAGCCGCTGGCACTTCGACCGGGTACTCGGCAACCTCAACGCGGCGGGCCAGCTCGGTCGCATCGCGCCGCCGGCGGACGTGCTGGTCCCCCGCGATGACCGGATCGTGACGTTGAAAGCCGGCGTGGCGGAGGGCCGGCTGGTCGGCGGCAATCTCTCGCTGCTGCAATGCCTGCTCGGCACCCGGTACTTCCCGGACCTCGACGACGCCATCCTCTTCATGGAAGACGTGGGAGAAGATCTTTACCGGGTGGACCGGATGCTGGCGCAGCTTCGGATGGTGGGCGCGTTGCAGAAGGTCAGGGGCGTGATCGTGGGACGGTTCACCGAGATGGATCGCGGTGGCGATGATGGCGCGCTGGGATTCGATGAAGTGCTGGCGACCTACCTGCTGCCGCTCAACGTGCCGGTCGCCTATGGATTTCCCATCGGGCACATCGAAGACCAGTGGACGCTGCCGCTCGGGGTCAAGGCGCGGCTGGATGCGACCGCGGGCGAGGTGGAAATCCTGGAGCCGGCGGTGTCATAGGGGCGAGTCCCATAGGGTCCCATAGGGGCGGGTCTCAGACCCGCCCCTATGACTGCCCTATCGGGCGCTCGGCCAGGCTGCGGGATCCTGCCGGTAGAATTGCGCCATCCGCGCATAAAGCTCGGCGTGCTTTTCCTTCAACTGTTGCGGCTTCTCGAAGAATGCCTCGGTGGCAACGGCAAAGAACTCGGAGCGATCGGTGGCCCCATAGTAATCGAGCACGGATGGCTCTCCCTTCTCGGCGGCCTCAGTGAGTCGTTCGAACTCGAGATCGAGGACGGCCGCCCATGCCGTGTAGGCGGAACGCTCCCCAAGTAACGGGACTCCGTCGAAGGCGCCGGCATCGCCGTCCAGCTGGTGCGCAAACTCATGAAACGTCACATTCCGGCCGTCGAACGGGTTTTCCGCCCCGCTCTTGACGCTGTCCCATGCGAGAATGACCACCCCGTGATGCCAGGCTTCTCCCAGGGCGGGTGATGTTTCGACTTCATCGGAAGAGGGAGTCCAGCTGAACCTTCGAGGCCGGAAGGTGCTGGGGTACACCAGTATCGTCTCGACCCCGGGATACGGATCGCCGTTGTGGCCAAGGACAAGAACGCCGGCTTGTGCCGCGATCAGGACCTGCGTCTCCTCGGTCAGCTCCAGTCCCCCACATCCCTGCCAGCTTCGAGTATCCACCAGGTCCTGCACGATCGCCAGGAGTTTCTGCCGTTCGGTCGGTGTCAGCTGCGACACCACCGGGATCCGGTTAATGATGGCGGGCCAGGGGACGGGAACCGGCCGCTGGATCGGCTTGCGGGTCGGTACTCTGAGCAGGCGACGAAAGGCCAGCGAGCCAACTCGAAAGGCGGCGGCGAACATGCCGGACGTCAGGAGGATGATGAGGAGGTAGAACATGGACCGCCACAGTGGCGGGTTATAGGGGCGGGTCTCAGACCCGCCCCTATGTCACAGATTAAACAACGCCAGCGAATCGATCACCTGCGCCATGGTCCGGGCCAGCTGCGGGTGGGACGCATCAAAGTGGTAAATGCCGTCCTTCAACTGGTCGCTCAGCTCGCCGTAGTGACTGGACTCGGCGTCCTCGCGCTTCAGGAGAGCTTCGAGGTCCGCCTTCAGCTTCACCAGCCGGGGATCGCTGGAATCGGTCGCGTCGATCTCCCGGTGCAGCCGTTCCAGCTCGCGATGCAGTTCCTGTTGGTTCATTTCGATCCGCCTATCCCATCTTTGGTTTGCCGAGTGCTTTGCGCAACGCGCCGATCTCGCCCACATGATAGTTCTCATGCAGGGCTGCTTCATAGATAGCCTGACCCAGGCTGCGAAAGAAGCGGTTGGGAGTCAGTGGCTCTCGATCCAGGTCGGCGGGGGTAGCCTTTTCTGCCAGGCTGATGAGCCGGGCATGGCTGTCCTCCAGCATTCTCCACAAGTCGCTCAACGGCGGATAGCGGGTTTCGGCTGTCGGACCGGGACAGCCGGTGGCTACCAGTGCCCGCAGTGCGGGAGGAACCTTCAGACCGGCGCCGGAAAAGAGCGCCACCACATCGTCCTCGACGCTGGCCAGGTGGCCGAGATGCCAGGCCAGCGGGTTGGGGCCACCCGGCACAGTCCGGGTGGCTTCAGCATCGGTGAAATCTCCGGTCCATGCCTTGAGCCATCCCCGAGCATCATTCGAGATGTCTACCAGGGCTTGGTGGAGATCCATGGTCTCTCCAAAGGACTAAGTGCTGAGGACTGAGTACAGAGGACTGAGGACTGAGGACTGAGTGCCAAGGATAGGAGCTTCGCGTCCAGGAATCCTTAGTACTTAGTCCTTAGTCCACTACTTCTCAAAGACTCTGAATCCGAACCAGCACACCGGCGTGGCGCACTTGGGCATGCTGATCAGCAGCAGGTAGCGCCCGCTCGAACTGGGAGTAAAGGCCACGACCGGCACGTCGTCATCGGCCACGTCTTCGGTGATGA